>NZ_JACJPT010000006.1:0-96312 GCF_014696195.1 Sphaerospermopsis sp. FACHB-1094
TCATAAGTTTTTATCCAACCAATTACGGGTACTTTTACCTTTCTGTAGTCAATTTTTATGACACCATCTAAGGTAAAAGAATCATGTTTACCCTTTTTCTTAAACTTAGGAAACCCTTTACTTTTTTTGAAGAAAGATTTAAAAGCATCTGACAAATATCTTAATGCGTATTGAGGGGCGCATTTAGACACTTCATAATACCAAGGATGGGTAGATTTAATGGCTGCTACTAACCATTTGTGTAAATCTATGGCTGTGGGAAATTTGATTTTTTCTTCTGGTTGCAGTTTGTTATGTAATAATACCTGTTGACACAGTGCTAAACCTTGATTCCAAGCGTGTCTGGCTACTCCTGCGTGTTGCGCCAGTAGTAGTCGTTGTTGCTTGTTAACTTTGAGTTGGGTTTTGAATCCTAGTAGCATACAGTGATTTTACTGTAATTCTGTGACAAAGCCAAAAGATGACAGAAAATTTTCAGCAAATGTGAGTATTTGTTAGTATTGGTTAAGAAAACATTAACTAGCTACTAACCCCACTACCAATTTATCAATCACATCCTGAAAATCCTTAAATCCTGGATATCCTGATTCTGACAATATGCAAGCTTGGACACCC
Organism: Sphaerospermopsis sp. FACHB-1094; assembly: GCF_014696195.1. Lineage (NCBI taxonomy): Bacteria > Bacillati > Cyanobacteriota > Cyanophyceae > Nostocales > Aphanizomenonaceae > Sphaerospermopsis > Sphaerospermopsis sp. FACHB-1094. Next base: position 616 of record NZ_JACJPT010000006.1, read on the forward strand.
GATACCAGACTACAGAACAGCTAAGAAAATGGAAGAAGTATATAATTCGTAATTAGGGCTTGCTGAATAAAGATAAAACCTTGATAAATTCTGGAAACCACTTATGTAATTTCTGGAGATGTCTATAAGACATCTCCGAAAAAGATGTAGGGACAATTCATGAATTGTCCCTACATCTTATGTTACCAGTGGTCTATTCTAGAGACGTTCTATATAACATCTCTACATTTTTGCATTAACTACACAATGAGTTAATCAATCGTCAATTTCTTTCTACGCCATAGTTGATAGTCACAAATAAGTTGTGACAGCTTGTACAGGATTTCTTCCTCAAAGGGAATCCGCCATTTTATAGGACGAACGGGACGGTATCGGTCAAACATTAGTATTAAAGTTACCACAGCCATAATAATCAGGTGTGTTTGTAGGACAGTTAGAGGTAAGAGCATTAAAGCCCAACAATTTCCTACACACCAAAGGCCGTTAACCATCCCATAGCGCCAACAATCTAAATTAGCAGCCAGTCCAAAAGGTGAAAGGCCAGGAGTCCAGTGGCAGTGGTTCAAGCAGGACTGCTTCCACGGGCTAGACTGCCAAAAAATGGCTAATAGCAAGGCAACACCAGAAGCGCCAAACCATCCCTCGCCCACAAAAAACCTCAGCAAAGCTGCAACAGGCATTAATATCAGACCTGCCAGAGTCCAGATACTGATATAGCCAAAAAGAAACAAAACAATAGCAATCCAACGCCGCCGGATTAAGCTACGTCCCCAAAGGTGACGGATTGGTTGGGCTAACGCAGGAGACATCATAGCAACCAACATCACCAACCAATACAATACGATCACTGCCAGGGAGTGGAAAGAGAGCATATCATCTAGTGAGTGAATCATCTGTCCATGCCCATGAACTGAGACAGCAATCATCCGTCCTGACATTACCTGATGAAGTTCTCCTGGTAGCAACATCACCCCCCAAGCAATCAGGGAAACTTTCAGCAGCGTCGGTAGAGGAGGCTCACTAATAAATGATATGTATCTACTTAATGTGATTCTCATTACTTGACTGCACACGTCTCACGATACAGGAGTACTTGCTCCACGTTCATATCATCGGCTGGATTATCTTCATTTAGTGGGATGAAAGTAACTTTAAGGTTCTTAGTTCCTTCCCATCCGCCAAATCGAAGTCTAGCAAGGATATCGGTAATTTCAAAAACTTCGGTAACTCCTAGTCCCCCACCTGCGGATGCTTGGCGCACACCAAAAAAGGAGATACTACCCGCATACAGATCAGGATAATCATAACCTGAAGCGCCTTTAGGAAGATTAACAAACACGTTAATGATCCTACCATCCTTGTTGCTGGTGATGTTCACCAGATGCAGGAAAAACCTATGCTCTGAGGAGTATTTTACGCCTTCTCCTGTAGCAGGTTCTCCTATTGGAATCTCTATCGAAGTTCTATTTGCTTCTTTTAATCCTGTGCTGGTGGTACTAGCACCAAGCAGTTCGGATTTTGTTCCGGCAGGCGTGGTAGGGATATCTTTGAGGGGATTTGAAATGTCATCATATTGATAACTGAGATCATACTGGTAATCTACTTTCAGTGCCAAGGTATTGACAACATCCTTTGGTTTGAACTCCCAGACTTGTCCAGATGTCAAAGGTACCATAAAGCCACGTTCACCCGGACCGTCGAGCCACTGTTCTTGCGCTTGGTTTAACAGTTTTATTGTGTGGTTGTCCGCTTTGTTTTCTGGTGTATCTGGTAGTGGCTCCTTCTTATATGGGTTTTTATGCTCCGGATCACTTTTGAGCCAAACTTCCCACAGGCGGTCAATATTGGCATGATGCGACCAAAATAGAGGGTCAAGACCGGCGGTGACTCCGTCACCCATCAGTCCACCAACAAGACCATGAATGTTGTTATGTGGATTGCTTTCTATTTGACCAAAGGCTACAGGGTCATGGCTAAAACTGGTTTTTAACCCACCAAAACCAGTTGAAGAGTTAGATGTTCCTATAAAACTGGGTTGAGTCAATGCCTGTTTTAGGCTTAGCAAGTTTCTTTGTATAAGTTCGTACTTTTGCTTTGCCCCTGGTGTTCCTTTAGCAATTTCTTGTGGCAGTGTGACTAGATCTCCGTCCCGTTGTTTGATATAAAGGGGATTTTCAGACCCATCCGGCATATACTCATTGGTAAATGCTGGTGGTATTTGTGTTGCACGATAATCATCTTTTGGATCTGCGGGGTTCCAGTAAGGTAAAGCCCAATCTGTCCAATGGTAATTAACTTTGATACCTTTCTTTTCGTCTTCTATCATTTCCTGTTTAATAGCTTCACGCACTATTGTTTCAAATGACAGCAAATGGCCACGATGCCAAGGTAAGAAGTACCAGCTTCCATGCTGACATTGTTTCCAGTAAAGGCTTTGTACCCAATAAGGTGGTAACTTTTCACCCAAGGTCAGGAAGCCTTCAACGTGCCATATTACGGGGTCAAAACCATGAAGTGCAGCCAAAAATTCCCAGCTTGTAGGCTCTGAAATTGTCCTAGCTCTGAGGACTCTAACACCCCTAGCATACCAGTACAACACGGGATCATCGAAATCTCCATTCTTTGCCCATACATTTCTGCGAGTGAAAGCCATAAAATTCCTTTTGGTGTTTGTTGGATGGTGAACCGTTGTATACAACCTAGACAAAACTAGACTTGAGTTTCTACTTCAATGAGAAATGAGAGCATGGGAGCGGCTATCCCTCAGTAGAATTTCGCGCCCTAGTCAGACGCGATAAAATCATTGTTCTTATTCAATGATTGGTGAATATTAAGACAAGTTCGTGCATTCACTAATAGGAAAGAATTAGCTAAAAATAGCCCGTGTTATCCCGTACTATTAGAACCTTAGATCGATGTAACAAGCACGCTATTTTTATCTATTATGACTTATGCAAGTATTACACCATAGAAACTTTTGCAAGATGTGCTAGACGGCATAAATCATGTAAATAAACAGATTTTTGATATCTGATGCACCCTACGAATGTGCCAGTTGCATAGGTCATGAATATAATAATAAGCACATTTGACGCAATGTCAATATTGAATATCGTTAATTTTAGTAACTTTAGCTAAAATTTTAGTAACTTTAGCTAATTTTTCACTCATTGTATTTTAAATTGTATATCAGTGACAAAATCACTTAAATAATAACTAGATATTTGCGACATAAATTATACTTACTATACCTGCATTTGGTGGCTACCTTTGGTTTAATTTCCATAGCATCACAATAGTAAATATTGCTACTTAGTAGGTATGCGTTAAAAATTGTCGTTATGGCAAGGCAGGAGGCAGGAGGGAAGAGGTTTTTAGCAATTTTACATTTTTGTACTTGCTTGGTTTTTTCGTGCCGACTTACTTTTATCCCTGAATAAAATTAGGGTTAATTTAGATGTGGTAATTCGTCGTCAACCCCCATCCCTGAAATCCCCAAAAATCCCCAAAAATCCTTAAATTATTGACTTCATTCTCAATAATGTTGATAATATACCCCCCTTTATTGATAAAAATCTTTTTTTCGATAGATCCCCGACTTCTTCAAGAAGCTAGGGATCTGGGTATTAGTAGAAAGAAACCGAAAAACCTCCTGCCTCCTGCTAATTAAATCAATCCTGCTGATTCATAAAGTCTTTTAAACAAAGCTTTAATTTTAGTTCCATAATCTAAATCTGCGGACCATCTTCCTGATAGTTGATCTACAGAAGGAGCGACACCCCTAGTCACAAATCTAAAGCGAGGATCTACTTCTTGTTGTACCAAAGGTTCTAAACTAGCATAGGCTTTTAAATGTTGAATATGCGCTCTTACTCCTATTCTGGCACTAGGAAAAGATGCTGCTTCTGAACCACCACCTATTGCTCCTAAACCAGCAAAGTTATTTTGTTGAGGTTTAATGTCTCCTCCAAAACGTAAAAAGCCAGTTTCTAAACACATTTGACAAAAGGCAAGATCATGATTTACGCCTTCAATGATCGCTTCTTCCCGATAAAGTTTAGGAATGTCAGGAAACTGCACTAGAGCGTTTTCATTGTTATTCCGCAAAAATATTTGTAGCTGTACTTCTGTGGTATTTCCATTAGAAATAATTTGCTCAATGTGTGCCGGACAAATTGTTAAAATGGAACGGAGTTTAAGAGTTTTAGTTGCACTATCCCAACTAATAGAAATATTAAAATCTCGCAGTTCGATAGCTTTGATATAAACTACACGGCGATAGGTTACACGGTTAATATTAGGTGATTTTGATAAATCAATTCGCAACCGATCTACTAAGTCAATGGGAATATAGGAATTACCATTAATTAATACTCCTTGTTCTGGATAATTTTGCCCATTGATGTTAATATTAATTGGTGGATAATTTGGTTCTACAGGAGTTCCCGGATTTGGATCAACTCCTCGACTCCAGGCTATTAATCCGTCAACAATTCCTAAAGCAAAATCACGACGACGAGTTTGTAATAAATTGCGATCGTCTGGACTGCTGAGAAACCCTACTTGCATGACTAAAGCCGGTAGAGTAGTGCGGCGACAAAACTGCAAACTACCTAAGCCACTGTCTGTATCTGGTCTGACTCCGCGATTAGGTAATTGAGGTACACGGCGCAACAATCCCATGAGTAACGTTTCTGCATTTTGCTTGCGTTGATTGTTGCTGGCAATGTGGTAAACACTAGCACCCCTAACAGTAGGACTACTAGCTGCATCAGCTTGAATTTCTACAGCCACATCAGTGGAACGAGCGCGAGAGTTAATCCAGGTGATAGTTTGGGCAGCACTTAAATCATCAGGCACAGCTAAAACTTCCACAGTACGCGCCCGCAGTTCTGTTACAATTAAATCCCGTAACAGAATCATTTCCTTAGCTTCAGTTGTACCACCTGCGATCGCACCAGGATCAATACCGCCAGCTTCCCTACCTCCATGCGCGGCCGAAATAAAAATACGTCCCATCTTTAATGATTCCCATTGTTAAGCTCCAGCATGAAGCAATTTTAACGATTATTTTGGGTTTGGGATCAAGAATTATAATAAGGCAGGAGTCAGGAGTCAGGAGTCAGGAGTCAGGAGTTTTGATTTTTCCCCAATCACCAATCACCAATCACCCAAAAATGCAAATCCCCCGTTTACATCCAGATACAATAGAAGAAGTTAAACACCGGGCTGATATTGTTGATGTTGTCTCAGATTATGTAGTTTTACGTAGACGAGGCAAAGATTTTGTCGGGTTATGTCCTTTCCATGACGAGAAAACCCCTAGTTTTACAGTTAGCCCAACTAAGCAAATGTATTATTGCTTTGGTTGTCAAGCTGCGGGTAATGCCATTAAGTTTGTCATGGATTTGAATAAACGACATTTTGCAGAAGTAGTTCTAGATTTAGCAAAACGTTATCAAGTTCCTGTCAAAACCTTAGCACCTGAACAAAGACAAGAATTACAACGTCAAATATCTTTACGTGAGCAATTATATGAAATTTTAGCATCTACAGCCCAATTTTATCAACACGCTTTAAGACAAAATTTGGGTCAAAAAGCGATGCAATATTTACAGGAAAATCGGCAATTAAAAATAGAAACAATTCAACAATTTGGTTTAGGTTATGCTCCCCCTGGTTGGGAAACTTTACATCGTTATTTGGTGGAAAATAAAAATTATCCTGTGCAGTTGGTAGAAAAAGCTGGTTTAATTAAACCTAGAAAAGAAGGGGGAGGTTATTATGATGTATTTCGGGATAGATTAATGATTCCTATCCACGATGTTCAAGGAAGAGTAATTGCTTTTGGTGGCAGAACTTTAACAGATGAACAACCAAAATATTTAAATTCCCCAGAAACAGAATTATTTAGTAAAGGTAAAACTTTATTTGCTTTAGATCAAGCTAAAGATGGTATTTCTAAATCAGATCAAGGGGTAGTAGTAGAGGGATATTTTGATGCGATCGCCCTTCATGCAGCAGGAATTAATAACGTCGTTGCATCCCTGGGTACAGCATTAAGTATAGAACAAGTGCGGCTATTATTGCGTTACTCAGATTCCAAACAATTAATACTTAATTTTGATGCAGATAACGCTGGAATTAATGCCGCAGAAAGAGCAATTGGTGAAATTGCCACCTTAGCATATAAAGGGGAAGTACAGTTAAAAATTCTCAACATTCCCGACGGTAAAGATGCGGATGAATATTTGCAAACTCATACAGCAGCAGAATATCAGCAACTATTAACAAATGCACCACTGTGGTTAAATTGGCAAATTGAGGAAATTATTAAAAATAGAGATTTAAAACAAGCTACCAATTTTCAAATCGTTACAAAAGAAATGGTTAAAATCTTGCAGAAAATCGTTAATAGTGATACACTTAATTACTATATCTCCTACTGTGCAGAAATACTCAGCTTAGGGGACGCTAGACTTATACCCCTACGAGTTGAGAACCTACTAACTCAAATTGCACCTGCTAGTGTACAAACTCCACCTTTGCGTTTACGCAAACCAGAGTCAAAAACGCCAAAGCTATCTCTAGTAACCACTGAACGCAGTTTATTAGAACAAGCAGAGGCGTTATTATTACGAATTTTTCTCCATTGTCCTGAACAACGTCAAATTATATTTGAGGAATTAGAAGAAAGAAATTTAGAATTTAGCCTTTCTCATCATCGGTTTTTGTGGCAAAAAAGTTTAGAATTTCCATTAGAAGAAGTAGACTTAATTTCTAACTTACAAAATCGGTATTTAGAATTAGAAGAAGATTTAAAAATAGTATCTCATGTATTTCATTTGAATGAAAAAAACAAGCAAGAAATACTGCGTACTCCCCAAGTTGTACAAGCAACCTTAGCTTGTATGGAAATAGTTTTGAGGGAAAAACGCTATCGTCATTTTATGGAACTGTGGGAAAAAGTTGATCCACAAATAGAACCAGAAAAAAATAAATCATATTATGATAATGCTATTGCTGAAAAAAGACGAATACAAGAATTAGATAAACAAAGACAATTTTCCATAGCCGAATTATTTTAATCAAAGAATAGGGAGTATACTAATTCTATGAAACTACAAACAACTATCCAAGAAATCAAAACAGTTAAAGCCTACTATACCCCAGAAGAATATTTAGAACTGGAAGAAAAATCAGAGTACAAAAATGAATATAGAGATGGAGAAATTATACCCATGACAGGCAGAACAACAAATCATAATAAACTAGCATTAAATTTAGCTACTAGCCTGAATTTAGCATTAAATGATTTAGACTATGAAATTTATATTGGAGATGTAAAACTGTGGATACAACGTTATCGAGAATTTACTTATCCTGATGTCATGGTCATAGAAGGTGAACCTATTTATTATAGTACAAACACCACAATTGTTACCAATCCTTTATTAATTGCCGAAGTCCTATCTAAATCTACAAAAGACTATGATCGGGGTGATAAATTTCTTTATTATCGTTCAATTCCCGAATTTAAAGAATATATTTTGATTGATCAACATAAACATTATGTCATGCAATATGTCAAAAATCATGAAAATCAATGGATTTTGACAGAGTATGAAACAGAAGATGCTATTTTAAAACTTGCATCAATTAACCTTCAATTATCTTTAAAACAACTGTATAAAAAAATTAACTTTTTGGAACAAATAGAGTAAAATTTTCAATTGAAAATTGAAAATTGTTTCATTAAAGGCTTCCGCCGTGAGCGTCAGCCGATAGCGTAGCGTGGCGTTAGCCATACGGTTTAAAACCTCTCCTTTCAACGGGAAAAATAAAAAATAAGCTTTTTCAATCCTCTCCCTTCAATGGAGGGCTAATTGTCAATTGTTCATTGTCAATTATCAATTATTGAATATTCACCTATAACCTGAGCTTTGGTAAAATAGATTTAGATAACATTCCATGAACCCCTTTTTGTGGACTATTCACCACTTGAGTAATATGAAAATTTACTACTAAACTGCATAAAACATAAGCATCTTCTGGTGATAAATTGGCAAAACGTTCTAGAAAATCAATCATATTTTTTAACGCCAATTCCAAAGCATCATCTAATGTTTCTGCAAAACCCATTGTGATGAAATCTGTAGGAGTTTCTGCTATGGGTGTTGTCAGTTGTAAATCTTTACGTAATATGAGTTTAATTCTGCCATTCATAGATGTTTCAATAGCAGTTACATTTACCTCACCATCTCCTTGTGCAGAATGTCCATCACCAATGGAAAATAATGCACCAGGAACATATATAGGTAAAAATAATTTTGCACCTGCTTGTAATTGACGGTTATCAATATTTCCTCCATAAGCACCTGGAGGTATAGAATTACGGTTATTTTCTGGGGTAGCAACTCCTAAAATGCCAAAAAAAGGTGTGAGAGGAATTTTAATATTTGAACCGGGTGGAAATTCGGCAAAATTATTTTTTAAATCGAGGGGAATAAATCTTAATGCAGCTTCTGTAAACTGCTGTGGTAATGCTCCCCAACCTGCACGAATAGCGTTAAAACCAACAGGTAAACGCGGTGAAATTGACTTTAATTGTACTTCTAAAATATCCCCTGGTTGTGCATTATTGATGTAAATTGGTCCGGTGAGTAAATGGGGTCCTGGTGCTATTTTTTGTTCTGGTGGTAAATTTTCACAGATATCAATAAATTCTGGTGTAAGAAATTCTGAAGGAGCTTTGTCGTAAACGTAATAACCTGTATATGTTTCTATGTCTATTGTGTCATGGGAATCAACAAATAATGCTGGTTTTAAGAGGTGAGAAAAGCCACCTAAATGTACAGTTTCTTTCGTAGCTTTTAAAATGTGGTGAGTCATTTTTGCAGATGCTGATGGCTGAATAAACAATTATCAATTGTCAATTGTCAATTGTCAATTGTCAATTGATAACAGGTTATTTTGAGTTTTCAGAGTGTTTTTTCCAGCAACCTAATATAATTGCGGACATCATGATCTTTCACTCGTGCAGAAATGAAGTTGAAACTAAACCAAGGTCCTAGTCGTAATTGTTGACCTACATGACTATATCTTCCTTGCCACCACCTGGGTAATGCTGGTACTATATCCATGCCATAAATAAAGCGATAAGTGTTAGGAACTCTCTGATTATAAGATTGAGAAAATTCCTTATTGCCTACTTTGGGCGAGCCAAATGTATAGACTTCTAAGGAAGATAATTGAGGGTGAAAATTATATTCAATATCTACACCACATAAGGTTGCTAATGCTCCTCCTAAACTATGGCCTGTGACAATGATATTAGCAGTCTGATTATCTTTGATATATTGATGAATCTGATCTCTAACGGAAAGGTAAGCATTGCTAAAACCAGAATGCATGAGTGATCCAGAGTTCTTACCTTTTTTATATGGGTAAGTTTGCTCGGTTTTAGCAACAATTTCTTGTTGAATTATTTTCTCATCAAATTCTCTATTTTCCTTTTCTTCATCAATACCTATCTTGCCAGTATCGAAGTTATATCGCCAGTCCATTCTTGATTCAGTACCACGAAAAACTATAGTTACTGCTGAGGAATCTGCTAAAATTGCCAATTGAGTATCGGTGGTTTTGTCGCTAATCAGAATTGGTTTTTCAGTCCAGCCGCTAAAGGCTATTTTAGAGAAGTCTTGATAAATTTCTTGACAGCACACTGCCATTTTCACTGCTTTGGAATAATTCACTGTCATCACTAAGTCCTCATCAAAAATTTTGAGTAATATTTTGACCAATATTCAGATGTTCTAGAACACCAATTCATTAATCGTAACGGCGTTCGCGTAGCGTGCTGGAGGCATAGCATTCGGACAGAATATGAACTGGTTTCAGCGATAGGTTATCACCCGAATGCTTCGCCCCTACAAGGTAAAAACAGATTACCTAGCATTACTGAATCGACGTTCTAGGAAACATCTATGTATTATTGGTGATTCGACGGATATCATAGCATTGTTTATTTACAAACGACTAGAGTGCAGCAAAATATAAAAAAATATAAATTTATATTACAAAAATACCTATCATACTCAGATCCCCGACTTTTTTAAGAAGTTGGGGATCTAAAATAGGACTTACGCACTGTACAAATTCACCATGATGTGCATGAACGAAAATCCGTCGTTTCAGGCTTTTGGCGATTAACTTCCGATCAATAGCGATCGCCCAAAAATAATTAAAAAATCACGTTAAAATGCCCGAAACCCATACCTCATATTTGGTTGATTCTGTCAATGCGTAAGTCCTATAAAAGTAAAAAAATATAAAATTTCCAAATTTAGCAGATTTGTGTGGTAATGAATTGAATCACATCCGCTAAACCGATTTTGGTTTTTAAGTTAGTGAAAATAAAGGGTTTATCTCCACGCATTTTTTTTGCATCTCTTTCCATGACGTTTAAATCTGCTCCAACGAATGGTGCAAGATCAATTTTATTAATGACTAATAAATCTGATTTAGTGATACCTGGACCACCTTTGCGGGGAATTTTATCCCCAGCAGCAACGTCTATGACATATATTGTTAAATCAACTAATTCGGGACTAAAGGTAGCGGCTAAATTATCACCACCACTTTCTAAAAAAACTAAATCTAAATCTATAAATTTTTCTTCTAGTTGTTCAATTGCAGCTAAATTCATGGAAGCATCTTCACGAATAGCAGTATGGGGACAACCTCCTGTTTCTACTCCTAAAATGCGATCGCTCTCCAATGCTTGAGAACGTACTAAAAATTGTGCATCTTCTTGAGTATAAATATCATTGGTAACAACCGCTAATTTATATTTTTCTCGCAGTGCTTTACACAAAGCATCTACTAAAGCTGTTTTTCCAGAACCTACGGGTCCTGCTACTCCTACTCGAAAAGCATTCATAAGTAATTGGTGATTGGTGATTGGTGATTGGTAATTGGTAATTAGTAAAATTATTACCTATCTTCTCTTACTGTTCCCTGTTCCCTGTTCCCTGTTCCCTAGCTTCTAAATAATCTAGTATATTGGGTTTCATGCTGCATACTAGCTAAGGATAAACCCCAACTACAACAAACTAGATTATCATCTTCTAAGGTGAGAATTTCTGACATTGTAATATTTAATAATGTTTGCAACTCTAATAATAATTCTTGTCCAGCAGTTTGACCAAGGGGAATGAGTTTGACTCCAGCAGTAATTAAATTATTTGCCCAACTATGCAGATATGCTAATAATGCCGCATCAGTGTTAATTTGCCAATGAGCGCAAGCAATACCAAAGGCGATCGCATAATTGCAAGGATAACCCACTGCGGTAGCTAATGGTAAAGTTTCTGGTGCAAGTTTACTTAATAATTGGATGAGTGATCGCCCCATTTGCCAACTACCAGCGCGTAATTCTTCTGTATCTCTCACCGCAGATAACCACAAATTCCATCGTTTTAAATCTGCTAAATTTCCCATTTTTGCAGCTTCTAAACCTCTAATCATCACAGCGCCATCTATGCGAATTGACCCATAATTCAACTCAGCTTCTAACCAATTTTTTAAGCTATTACTGCTATTAATAGTACCATTTTCTACCAACATTTCCAAACCTTCAGAATAGCTATAAGCTCCCACAGGTAAAGCCGGACTAGCTAACTGTAAAATAGATAAAAAATGACTATGAGTTAGAGTGATGGTGTCCATAAGCTCCTCCATAAGCGCCTAATTCTGGTTGAAAAGGTACAACTTCTTCCTTAATTTCTAACCCTAACTTTTCTAACATCGTGCGTAAAACTGAATCGGGAGATAAGCGTAAATAATTAGGAGTAATTTCCACAGGTACATGACGATTACCCAAATGATAAGCTGCTCTTAATAAGAGTAAAGGTGTGTGTGCAACCACAGTCAAAACAGGTTCAGGTTTAGCAATAATTCTGATGAAATTGTTTTGATTTTCATCAGTGAGAAGATCATCATTATGTAAAACTGTACCTCTCGGTAAACGCAGAAAAACCTCCTTTCCATCTGTTAATGTAAATTTGTGACGGCTACGGGTGCGTTCTTCAGCGGTAAGTGGAAGAGTAAAATTAACGATAGCATTAATATCAGGAGGTTTAACTTTAGTTAAATTCAACATGATGAAAACAATAAATTATAGATATCTTGGTAAATTTTCAGAAATGATATTACAACAAAACAACAAAAATATCAATAATCTGCAAAAATAAATCCCCAACCTTTTACAGAAGTCGGGGATCTACATCCTACACCTTTGATATTTTTATCTTTTATATTTAATTTTCATCCCTAGCATGAATTTGAGCCGGGGGACTCGTCGCTTCAACTGCTGTAAATGGTTGCAGAATTCTATAAGAATGAATTGCACCTTTTGGTACAACCCAAGAACTACCTTTTTCTAGTAAAATTGTCTGACCAAAAATATCTAATTCTGCTTGTCCATCAATTACATAACCAACAGTTTCATATTCCCGTTGAGTTGGTACTTTTTCCTCACCTGGTTCTTCATTTTCCCATAGTCGCATCGAAACAGTTTTTCCCGATGCTAGATACTTTTGACCAAGTTTACCTGTGGGAGAATAAGCAGAATCTACTTTTTTAACACTTGTGTCACTCATATAATTTATGATCCTTATTAACAAGTTATTAGCGGAATTTTTGGCTTTTTTATCCTTAAAAAGGGAGGTTTTAAACCTTGAATGAAACAGTTATCAATTGTCAATTGTCAATTGTCAATTGTCAATTGATAATTTCCCATTACAAAAACTGCCTCCTACCTTCCTTATCTCTTGTCTCTCAACATTCTTTCTGGTGGTATATTCTCTTGATAATAACCTGGTTTATCACCAGTAATTGGCTCTAAACTTTTGTCAATATTTGTGCGTACATCTTCTAAAAACTGTCTGGTAGATTCAGGAATAGGTTCATCAAGATTGAGTTTTTCTCTAATATTATCAGCAGTTTCTTGAAGTTGTCTTTGAGTATTTTCTAGCGGCTGCTCATTTCTGATTGCTTCTTGATCAGGAGTACCTTTATAATAAGTACCTTCTGGAGTTGTCACGGTATCAGCTTGTGCTAATAGCATAGCATTACTAGAGCTAAAAGCTTGGAAGCCAAAAAAGGCAAATACTACAAAAGAAATTACTAGCAGACGTAAAATTAGACGTTGAAAACTCTTAAAAAGACGATTCATAATTATCCTTGCTCATAGGGTTTTCCTGAATAATAAATGCTTACACCACAGCAGCACTAGAAGTAGGTTTAGGAGGCTTAATACCAGCAGCAATTCGTGAACGATATAGTTCAACTAATCGCTGTTCATATTTACCTAAATCATTGTAAATTTCTTTAAAAATTGCCGTTGCTACTGGGTCAGTATACATTGCCGACAAATGGCTAACATCACCAATACCTGTTTGTACATCACCCAATGCACAACGAATTTGATAGATATCATCACTACCAGTCAATGCAGATTTTACCTTAGCATATTGATTAGCAACATTAGCGCCAAAAGATGGTTTTTCATGTAATCTATGCAGATAAGTTTCCAGTTTTTGAATGTGACGTTGCTTATTAATTATCATTTCTTGAAACAGGTTTTTTACCTCCTGTTCAGATTCTTTTTCTAGATACTTTTCTAGAGCTTCTAAAGAATAACGTTCTCCACCTAAAGCAATATTTAAACCTTTAACAATTTCATTCTTGGTTGAACCACCCCAAGCATCAGCTAACTTCCACCATTCTGCACTTGTGTCTTTTTCATCAGGCAAATTAGCATCTTTACCACCATAACCTAAACGTTTTAAAAGTGCCGTTGTAAAAATTGCCAAGTCTCCAGGTTCACGAGATGTAATCAAATTACCATCCACAACTACAGGCTCATCTATATAATTTGCTCCTGCATTACTGATATCTTTACGAATAGCAGTAAACCCAGTTACTTGTTTACCTTTGAGTAAATCACCTTCAATTAAAACCTGTGGTCCATGACATATTGCGGCTATTAATTTACCTTGCTTCATGGCTTCCCGCACAAAGCAAACTGTGTGACAATTACGCCGCATTTTATCAGGAGCCATACCCCCAGGAATAACCACTGCTGCAAATTCATCAACTATAGCTTCTGTTGTTGTTCCATCAGCTTGTACGCTCAGTTTTCCCCTTTTACCCTTATATTTTTCATTCATCCTTGAACCCAAAACTACTACATCCATTCCCGCTTGTTTGAGTGCGTGACAAGGAATTATAAATTCTAAATCTTCTACTTCTTGTTCAACGAGAATAGCAACTTTTTTCTGACTAGAATGATGATTATTGTTGATCATTGGTTTTCTTCCCCTGGCTAATTATCAAATAAATTGATTTTTTACACTTATTCAGTTTCAGTGATTTGAGCCAGCCATCTCGAACTGTAATTGATTGTTATAGCAACAATCTGGTCTAAAACCGGACTTCGTTCAAAGTTTTTGGAGCAGTGTCTAAATCCCTGTAAAATAGACCTCCTGCCTTCGTTATGCTGGCATTTCACTTGTTGATGAAGTGGCAAATAATTCCTCATAATCATGGGTAAAATAAGCATGAAATTTCTTGAATTTCTCTGGAGTTACCGCATTTTGTAAAACCGCAAAAACTGCCCGCACGTGCATTGCTGCTGTAGTTGGTTCTATATTTTCTTTCTGACTAGCACGCTCAATAAACTCTTGCAGATGAAAAGATTGACTAGCTTCTGTTTCTCTGCCACGTAAATATTTACCTAATTCTGGTGGTATTTGTGCAGCTAATTCTTGTGCTTCATCTTTAGGAATCAGTTCTCTCACTGTTTCTAATGTCGCACGAGTAGCAACTTCTGCTTCTTCACGGGAATTTGATTGAGCTAGACTTTGTACATGGGTAATAAACTCTGTATATTCCATTTTTTAATCTCCTCTATTTATTAAATCTGAAAATCTGAAAATAATTTCTTACCAATTACCTTACTAAACTAATTGCTAGTTATAATTGCTAATGATTTACCACCTACTAGATTAATACTTCATAGATTGCTTCACTTCGTTCTCAAGGGATATATTTTTTATAACTAAAGTTATAAATCTTTAGTTAGATAAATATATTTGGTGAAAAGTTATAATAAAAAAGTTATAATAAAAAAGTTAAGCATTCAGCCCTCAGCCATCAGCCATGTAGCTAAAATATTGAAATACAAAGAGTGAAAATAAACAGATGCAGATAAGGTTCATGAAATTACAATTTCTAAATCTTTGTTATTGCAGCAAGTAGCTATTATCATGACAAAAAAACGAAAAAAACAGGAAAATAAAACTGATGATTTGCCACAGGGAATTACTGAATCCTATGGTACAGGCGTAAAAAACTTACCGGGATATAATATTGGTGAGCGATCGCTGTGGGAAAATAGACAAGAGTATACAGAAAACTGTCCTGAATTTCCTGCTGAATACCCTATTGCAGGTGATGAAGTTGATAGTTATTGGCAAGATACGGTAGGAGATGAAGCTGTGGGTGGTACTGTTGCTACTCCTGAAAAAAATGTAACGGAGGAATTAGAAACAGCAGTAGGTTTAGAAATGAATGATTATGCTTTTCTTCGCACCAACGATATTTTAAAACATCGTGATGATGCACGTTGGGAACTAGAACCGAAATCCTCTGAAGATTATGAACAACGACGAGATGAAAATAATTCATAATCATTTAGGAGTCAGAGGAGAAAAAAACGGAATTTTTGGCTTTTTCCCCTGGAAAGGGAAGGTTTTAAACCTTTAATAAAAAATTATCAATTGTCAATTTTCAACTGATAAACAGATAAACACAGAGTAAACACTATGCTTGTTACTCTGTGTTTTTTATTTTGGTGATTGGGGCAGCTGCACCCATCGTCACGCCCTTTGCTTCTTGTCTGCTAATTTAAAGCGATTTCAATTAGTCCTCATCTGTCCTGAGACTGGTTTAAATTTAGGGTTTTTTGATTAAGATTCTGCCTTTTTATAGTGTTTGCAGTCAGTGATTATTTTTTCATACAAATGCCAACATTTGTAGTCACATTTCAAGTTTTATATATCGAATTTTACCATGTAGATTTAATGACCCATACCTCATAAATTACCAGGTTTTAAAGGGAGACCTTTATTGATCTCCCCCCTTAATAAGGAATGTTGACCTCATCTCAGAAAGGGTAAAGAGTAAAGGTGTTATTACTCCTTACCCTTTCACCCTTATTTGTTACCCAAAAGTTTGAGGTTAAATTTAATTCAACTAATTCAAAGACTGATTAGATGAAATATAATCCTGTTGACAATATTCCTGAGTTGGGGTTACAGAAACCACTTCCACCTCAACAGGTTTTTCTGGTGTGGGGTTAATAATAAATTCACTAGGACCTACATGGGGTTTTTGTGGATTTCCCCAATCATAGGTATAACCTAAACCAGACCAAGGATAATATTCTTTTTTCGCATTGCTGAAAGAATTGGTGTATATTGTCTTAATTACAGGACTGCTATCTGGTACTGGTAAAGGTAAAACATTACAACTAGCATCGTCAATTTCTGGATCAATACATGGTCTGATTAAATCTTCTGCTTTTACCCACATTTCCACAAAATGGGTTTTGCTAGAATATTTGTTTAAAATCAATCCCAAATATTGCTGTAACCTTAGTGAAAGTTCAATTTTATCAGGAATATTGGCATCTATGGCTTGATATTGCTGGCAAAATTCTTTAACTTGTGGTACTGCTGTAAACCATGTTTGATAAGCCAGTTGTTTTTTTGCACCTATTGGCCAATCTACACTGGGGTTACTCACATATCTCCAAGTTGACATTAAATATTCAATTTTGCCATTATTTTCTCTCCATTTAATTCTAGGGTTACTGGGAGATAATGCCCACAGATCACTCACTACTTCATCTGCTAACGGCTGTTTTGCATCTTCAACAGCATCTGCTAATGTCTTGCTCAAAACATTATAAGTTTCTGGTTGATATTGCAATAGATACTCATAAACATTGACAGGTAATTCTGCTTGGGCTAATTGTACATTTAGTATTTGTGTACTATTATTTGCAGCTAAAGCCCGCTGTGACCATCCGAATAATAAGAAAACACAACATAATAAGCCTAGCAAAAATCGTTGTTGCCAATTCTTCATGGTAAATAACCTAGTAGTGTTTATTGCTGTTGGAAAGTAATACTAGGTCAGATTTTATAATTATTTTTTACGAAATAACCAACGGTGTTTATTTTTTTTAACTAAAGATTTATGTATAAGTAGGTAGGCGTTGAAATTTATCGTTGTGGCAAGGCAGGAGGCAGAAGGCAGGAGGGATGAGGTTTTTAGGCATTTTACATTTTGTTACATAACTTGTTTTTTTCATGCCGACTTACTTAAATAAAACCGAAAATTTACGATTTTCTGACAAATTTCAATTCCCCTTTGAATTGAGCAAAATGGTTATTTTCAAATTTGTTCTAAAAACAAAGTTTTTTATCTTCTTGGTATATCTACTAGATAAAAGCTGAAAATTGAAATTGGATTATACGAATTTTTACTGAAACCATTTAATCTAAGTCGAACCATATAGTTGTATTTTACACATTTATGCCGATAATTTACTCAAATAATTTCCCTAGATGTGTTGCGAGAATTGATACGTGGGTTAAAACGTCGAATCAAAAGAACAAATGAAGAGGTTTAAAAGCTGCTTAAGATTCCTATATAATGACTGGTAAACCTTTCTGCTTTCACGTTTAGGATTGTTTCACCATGCAAGTAGTTTTTAACTCTAATTTGAATTATCAAATTTTCAGCCTCTATCCTCAACAGGATCAATGGGGCTAAACAATTGATTAACGAACAGGGTATACTGTCAAGGAATGATAGTTATAACGGAAACTTAACATAATAAATTTTCTAGACCAATTCAACCTTCGTCAACACTAAATCATAGTATATCAAATAAAGTTATGTCAGCGCAAAACCCCAATGCTGAAGAGACAATGGATTTGAATTTTGGTGTTAACCACCAAGGAACATATCAGGTACAAACACACTCTTCACCTGTAGTTAGTCTGGCTACCAGAAAAGGAACGATTTCCCAGTTTCTTGCTCCCTTAACCCAGGATACTTTTAAACAAGTAGTTCAGGAAGTTGAGCATAAATTGAAAATTGTTAACGAAACCTTATCCATGTTGGATTATAAAGGTTTTGAAACAATTCTTCCAGAAATGCTGCATTCAATTACCTTGAAAACAGGGGAATTACTAGGAGCAGATCGGACAACGATATTTTTATTAGATGAAGAAAAACAACAACTCTGGTCTATTTTAGCAGAAGGGGAAGGAAAGCGACCATTAGAAATTAGAATTCCAGCGGATAAAGGTATTGCCGGGGAAGTGGCAACTTTTAAGCGAGTCATCAATATTCCCTATGATTTTTATAACGATGTGCGGTCAAAATTTGCTCAAGAACAAGACAAGAGAAATGGCTACCGCACTTACACAATGTTAGCTTTACCGCTATTAAATGAAAATGCAGAATTAGTAGCGGTAGTGCAGTTATTAAATAAATTAAAATACCTACACAATCCCGATGATCCTCTGAAAGAACGCATTGATAAAAAGGGGTTTACCAGTGCAGATGAAAAATTATTTCAAGATTTTGCGCCGTCAATTCGCCTGATTTTAGAGTCGTCTCGCTCTTTTTATATTGCTACTCAAAAACAAAGAGCCGCAGCAGCTTTGATGAAAGCGATTAAGTCTTTAAGTCACAGTAGTTTAGATTTAAAAGATACCCTAAAACGGGTAATGGATGAAGCTAAAGAATTGATGAATGCTGATCGCAGTACCCTGTGGTTGATAGATGGCGATCACCAGGAATTATGGACAACAATTACTCAAGATAACGGTACAACTAAAGAATTACGAGTACCCATAGGTAAAGGCTTTGCTGGGATCGTTGCTGCATCTGGAAAAACCTTAAATATTCCCTTTGATTTATATAAACATCCAGATTCACAAACTGCCCAAAAAATAGATCAAGAAAATGGCTATCGCACTTGTAGTCTGTTGTGTATGCCAGTATTTAACAGTGATCAAAAATTAATTGGTGTTACTCAATTAGTAAATAAAAAGAAAGGAGGAGATTTTGCACCTTATAATCCCTCCCTTTGGCCTCAACCTCCTGAATGCTTCCAAGCTAGTTTTGACGGCAATGATGAAGTATTCATGGAAGCTTTTAATATTCAAGCAGGTGTAGCATTGCAAAATGCCCAATTGTTTGCCAAAGTCAAACAGCAAGAAAAAATGCAGCGGGATATTTTGCGGAGTCTTTCTAATGGTGTAATTTCCTCGGATAAGTCTGGATATATTATCACTGCTAATGAAAGTGCTAAACGTTTACTAGGTTATTCTACAGAGGCGCGTTTAGAGGGGAAATTAGTTAGTGATGTTATCAATATTAAAGACGGAGATTTTAGCCAATGGTTTGCAGATGCTTTAGCTGCAAATGATGTCAAAGATACCCAGCAGTATTATCCAGATCGTACACTTCTAACTACTACCCAAGAACAGCACAGCATTAATTTATCACTCAACACTATTGCTGATGCGAATGACGAAAATAAAGTGTGTGGCGCACTGGTGGTAATGGATGATATCAGCGATGAAAAGCGTCTGAAAAGCACCATGTACCGTTACATGACTCAGGAGTTGGCAGAAGAATTACTCAAATTAGATGATGCTAAATTAGGAGGCGATCGCAAAGAAGTTACTATCTTATTCTCGGATATTCGTGGCTATACCACCCTCACAGAAAATATGCAAGCTGAGGAAGTGGTAAGTATGCTTAATGAATATTTTGAATCAATGGTAGAAGCTGTATTTAGACATAAAGGCACTCTCGATAAATATATCGGTGATGCCATTATGGCTGTATTTGGTTCTCCCTTACCTTTAGAAAAACACGCCCGTATGGCAGTCGAAACTTCTCTAGAAATGCGCTATCGTTTGCAGGAATTAAATCAACGTCGAGAAGCCTTAAATCAATCAAAAATCAAAATCGGCATCGGCATTAATTCTGATACTGTAATTAGTGGTAATATCGGTTCTAGTAAGCGGATGGAATTTACCGCTATTGGTGATGGTGTCAATCTTGGTTCTCGATTAGAAAGTATTAGCAAACAATATGGTTGCGATATTATCATCAGCGACAATACCTTTAACTTCTGTCATGATGATATTTGGGCAAGGGAACTAGATTTAATTCGTGTTAAAGGCAGAAATGAGCCTGTATCTATCTATGAGTTGATCGGAATGCGTTCTGATTCTATTAACAGTGCCAAACAAGAACTAATTGAACATTATCAGAAAGGAAGAGAGTATTATCTGCAACGTCAGTTTTCACTGGCTCAAATGGAATTTGTGAAAGCTTTAACTGCTGATAATAATGATAAAGCTTCAATGTTATATCTGAGTCGTTGTCAACATTGGCTACAAACACCTCCCACAGATACAACTTGGGATGCTGGTGTTTGGACTTTTCATGAAAAATAAAAGTCAGCCATCAGCTATTCAGGAGAAAGAATTAGTTTTTCTCCCTATCTCCCCAGTCCCCAGTTCCCAGTCATGAGAAGGAAATAATATTGTCTACTATCTTAAAGCTGATAGCTGATAGCTGAATACTTACGATTTATCTTCACCAGATTTAGCACAAGTTTTTGTTTTTTAATTCTTCTTATTATTTGGTAATAAAACTTAAAAAAACAACAAAAATTAATTCAAAAAACATTATAAAAATGTTGCATATAGTCTTGTTTGTAACAGTTAATTTATATTTGTTGTCAAAGTGGTTTTCTTAGTTAGAAACTAGAAATAGATTTAACCAAGCAATTATTGTTATGAACACTATTTCTAACCTGCAATTAAAACGCTCAACTTGGCAAACCGCCACTCTGTTGACCTTGGGCTTTTGGCTCAGTTCTAGTCTAGTATTAGATTGGGTAATTATGCCTAGTCTTTACATTACTGGCATGATGAAGGAAGCGAATTTTACCACTGCTGGATATGCAATTTTTTGGAATTTTAACCGCTTAGAATTACTAGCTGCTGCTGTTGTCTTGACATCTGTGCTGGTTATTTGCAAGACTAAATCTAATTGGTGTTTGGGAAGTATATTTTTATCTTGCTTGCTGTTAACAATAGCTTTGCTGGATACCTATTTTCTAACTCCGCAAATGTGCGCTTTGGGTAGTGATTTAAGTCTATTTGCTAGTGCAGGTGGTGTTCCCTACAGTATGAATTTACTGCATGGTAGTTACTTTATGCTGGAAGTTTTGAAAGTATTAGCGTCTGGGGTGCTGTTAAATCGTTGTTGGAAAGAAGCTTAGAGGTTGTTTGAAAAGTCTCTCATGGGGTATCAAATATTTTTACCGGGATCTAGTCTAAGTGGACTCGTTGAATCAAAAATCTGCGCTCCTTTATGACCATTGGGTTAAATTTACTCATTAGCATCTCCATAAGCGTAGTCTAAAACTGTTGGGGACAATTCATGAATTGTCCCTAAATTCATTTCACCAGATGTCAATTGATAATTTTCCTGACTAATTCTAACCATTAGACTTGTCCAGAAAAGAAATTATGGAACTTATTTATGCGGGCAGGTCGAAGCTTATGGGATATCTAGATGTCTGATTTTTCCGTCAAATTATCGCCCATAAGCTTCGCCCCTACAACTTATGACAAATTAATACATTCTATTTTGGAGAGGTCTATTGATTACCAATTTCTGTTAATTGTTTATCTGCTTCTTTCTTGGATATATCTTCATCAGTAGTAGTAAAATTATTCAAATTTTTTACTTCTATTTATTAGTCTAGGTTATAATTTTTGTCTTGAGTATCTTTTTTTAGTTATCTGTTGACTCCTCTGGGTGGTGTTCATTCTTATTGCTCCTTATTGAGAATGGGGTTTAATGACGTTTTTGGTGATTTACTATTTCTCAAATGCCTTTTTTCAATCTCTATGTTTATTTTTATGCTTACTTATATTCTTTTTCCCCGTGTTTTCTCTCTATGACAGTTGAGGGTGCGGAATGTGGATTATAACTGCCATACCAAAATACTAGCATTATACTGGCATTTTTTTCCTGTACTCTGGTCTCTTGAATTTTCTAATTCCTAACTTTTCATGCTCTTAAACCGTTCTTTTGCCCCTTCAAAAGCCTCTTGCATGACATTTTGAATTTTTTGAGGATCTGGCTTTTTTCCACCCATTAAATCCCCAAAATACACACAAGCAGCTTCACCTAAAGACCATGTATAAGCACCCGCCCAAGATGCCGCAATAACAGTACCCAAACCAGGGACAAATTTAATTAATTCCCGTGCCACTGCTTGAGCTAAAAAACCACCAGCAATGGTACTTACAATACCCCCAGCTTGAGATGGTGTCAATGTCTGACCATATAATTTACCCAATAATCCCACCATTGAAACTTGTAAAGCTGTTAAAACTGGCATAGTTGCAAAAGGTAAAGGTACAGCAGCTAAAGTACCTGCCATAATGGAAAAAGGTAAAATATATCTTCTAGCAGCATCACGATAAATATTACTTAATTCCTTACCTGCTTGTTTATCTAACAATTGATAAATAGCTTTTGATTCAGCTTCCGGTAAAAGTTCAGCTAAATTATCTCGCAGTGCTTCTAAACCATAAAATACTGGAGTATAACCATCTGCTTCTAAAGTAAAATCAATCAAAACTGCCCGATCATATAAACCAGTAAAATTATTTTTAATTTCTGTAAAAGCCCGGTTTAATTCCTCAAATTCTGGGGGATAATGGGGATGATTTTCTATTTCGTTGGGATAAATTTCATGCAAACAAGTTACCGCTAACAAACAGGGAATATTGGGATATTGTTGGCGTAATTTTTGGGCAATATTTCGCAGAGTATCCGTAGCAAAATCATTAATTTTCACAGTCAAAAGGAAAACCCTGGCACCATTAATTTCGGTTTTTAAATCAGTGATTAACTCTTGAATAATAGTTTCCGTATCTTTATTAACATCACCCAAACCCACCGTATCAGTAAATACAATTAAAGGTAAATCATCAGCAGGATAAGCATAACGTTGGGTATTTTGAGTATGGGGCCGAAAACCCTGGCCAATAATTTCCGCAGAAACCCCGGTTAAACCGCGAACAATAGAACTTTTACCAGTTTGGGGTTTTCCTATTAATAAAGCTTCTGTAGTCGGTAGTTGAGTGCGGATAGTTGCTAAAATTTCTGCAACTTGGGCATCATTGACACTAAACCATTGTCCTATATTTTGTTTTACTTGTTGTTTTACTTGGTCTACTGGTAGGAGTTGGGTTAATTTAGCAGTAGTTTTACTGACAACACCAACAATGCGATTTTGCCAAGAATCATTTTCTGACTTGGGTTTTGGTGCATCCGTTGGTGTGTTGGATGAGTCTGGGTTGGGTTGTTCAGTCATGGGTGTAATTTTAATAGTCCACCATTCCTAGTATAACTTGTCTTGTGAACCATGTAAGCAGCAGGATTCAAAACCCTTCATAAATTAGGAGATTAAGAAAATGTATTATCTTCCATCCAATGAACATAACTGATTTGTTGACACATACAAGCTTGTAGATAGCGGAATTTATCTAACATTTTTTAACCCCATTCTTTCGGAACAAATACAAGTTGTAAAATTAGATAGGCGATAAGACTAGCATAAATTTGAATGGCAATACCATTATTGATAAGTTAGCAATTTTTAGACAACAAAAACTTATCTTTATGTCTGCTTGACTGCCCACTCAATTCTCCTCAAGGTTTTTTTTCGACTTTTTGAGCAAACCCTAATTAGTTTTCCAGAAGATTATTTATCAGGACTTACGTAAAAGGGAATGAAAGTAGGGGTAATTCATGAATTACCCCTACACAAGAATAAGGTTTTAAGTCACATCTTGCGTAAGTCCTATTTATATCGAACTCAGGTGTCAACAGTCATCACCTTAGACAAAGATGTGACCAAAACATAGGACACTATCTTTAACTGCTGCAATCACCCGTTCTATATCCTCTTCTGTATGGGCAACAGAAAGAAAACAGGTGCGACCTTCCCAGATGTAAACGCCCTTAGCAATCAGGTGATAAAATAGTAATTCAAATTGCAAGGGTAAATAGAACTCACTCGTATTACCCGCGTAAGTAAAACGGAAAAAAGAAGCAAAATACTTGACTTCAATGGGAACATTTTGCTCCTGAAAAAAAGCATTCAGAGTTGCAGCTAGTTGGGAGGTGCGTTGATTCAACTGTTGTTGTAACTTTCCCCCCTCCATTCGCATATATCTAAGCGCAGCCCTGGCCGCTGTCATGG
This sequence comes from Sphaerospermopsis sp. FACHB-1094, assembly GCF_014696195.1. NCBI lineage: Bacteria > Bacillati > Cyanobacteriota > Cyanophyceae > Nostocales > Aphanizomenonaceae > Sphaerospermopsis > Sphaerospermopsis sp. FACHB-1094. The sequence continues at coordinate 25,070 of NZ_JACJPT010000006.1, forward strand.
TCAGAGGATTTTTAGAGAAAGTTCCCGCAAAAAATGTCATGGGTACTTCTGGATAGGAATCGTCTCCATAAAGCCACATACCGCCATCAATTCTATCCATATAGGCACGAGAACCAGCAACCACACCAATGGGTAAGCCCCCACCCAGAACCTTACCATAAACAGCTAAATCAGCTTGGACATTAAATAAAGCTTGACAACCACCGGGATGGACACGAAAACCCGTTAAGACCTCATCAAAAATAAGGGTGATTTGCTTTTCTTGAGTCAGTTGTCGTAATTGTTGCAAAAATTCCTGGGGTTGTAAATCAGGACGGCGACTCTGCACCGGTTCAACCAAAACCGCAGCTAACTCATCAGCATGAGTATGGATCATCTCTAGAGATTTAGGATCACCATAGGTCAAAACTAAAACATCATCAGCGACCTTTTGGGGGACTCCAGGAACTAAAGGTACAGTTTGCATCTGACCATCTACGGGTTGAGCCATGACCAAAGTTCCGTCAAAGTGTCCATGATAAGAACCAGAAAAGATAACAATTTTATTCCGGCCTGTGGCAGCACGGGCTATTCGTACCGCCGTCATGACTCCTTCTGTACCAGAATTACAGAAAACAACTCGTTCCATCCCGGTCATTTCGGAAATTAATTCTGCTACCTCACCTGCTAGTTTACATTGTGGCCCAATTTGTATTCCTTCCTGCATTTGCTCTGTGATGGCCGTGGTAATAAAATCAGGATTATGACCGAAAAGATGAACCCCAAAGCCCATGGTTAGGTCTACATACTCATTACCATCAACATCCCAAAATCTTGCCCCTTGGGACTTATCACCGACAATGGGATAAAACATCTCCTTTGTTAGTTGCCAAAACCCAAAGGCCGACCTTCTATCAGCCAAAACTGGACGGTAAGCTTGCGATCGCTGTTTCGATTTTTGAGTACGTTGGGTATAGTCGGCAATAAATGTTTGTAAATACTGTTTCTGTTGGAGATTTAAACTCTCAGCACTATCTTTTTTCTGAGGATGATGACGTTTTGACTCCTTAGCTTTGCCATTATGATCAGATGGTACTGGCTGGGGAGTTGTAGACTGATGAGAATTAATTAATGATGGGGTTTTTAATAAATTAGAATTGCTATTGGTTTCTGGTTTAGTTTCGCCAACAAAAACGTTTTGAATAGGTTGATTTGTGAGTGGTAGATTGTGATGACGCAGAAGTTCTAATTGTTGCGCCATTAAATCCAACTGTTGAGCGACAACTTTTTCTAGATAGCTATTACCTTCTATTTGCGTGGGAACTGGACGTGGTGAAAATGCAGGTTCAGGAACTACTACCGCCGTTTTTTGTGGGGTAACTGGTGGTGGAACATTAGCCACAGCAGTGGAGACGAAAGTTTGAGGTTGATTTTGACTAATATAAGTAGCTATATCATCAATAGTAGTTAATTCTTCAAACAACTGAGCTATGGATAACTGGACTTTAAAAGTATCTTGAATTCTGCGTACTGCATCAATTAATACTATAGAGTCTGCACCAATGTCCAGAAAATTACTGTGAACGTTAACTCGTTCTGGCTCGGTTTGCATCACACCAGCCATAATATGTTGTAGTTTGGCGGCGATAGCGAAGCGCTGCTGCAAGCAGTTCGCCTCTTTGGAGTTAGTTTTAGGAAATGAAGTAGTTAATTCTTGTACATTCATATCTTGTTCAGGGGTAGCAATCCAATAGCGTTGACGTTGAAAAGGATAGGTTGGTAGGTGTAATTTCTGCGGTTGATCGTCAAAAAAGAACCCAGTCCAATCTATCTCTAAACCTTGGATATAGAGATGGATTAAACTGTTCAACATCACCTGGGAGTTCTGTTCACCTTTCTTTAGAGAAGGTAGCCAAATAGCCTTATTTTCAGGAGAATAGCGTTTTCCCATACCGATGAGAGTAGGATGGGGTCCGATTTCCACAAAGCACTCGTAACCTTCCTGAATCAGAGACTCCATACCAGTAGCAAATTGTACCATTTCTCTGGTTTGTTGTCGCCAATATTGAGCATCTAAGAGTTGTTTAGGCTGTAATTTTTTCCCAGTGAGCGTAGAAACAAAAGGAATACGGGTAGGAAAATATTTGACACCCCTAGCAATTTGTATAAATTCATCAAGCATTGGCTCAATGAGATGGGAGTGAAAAGCTTGGGCAACAGGCAATAATTGGACTGTAACACCTTCAGACTCTAACTGCTGTAGTACCTTTTCCACTCCGGGAACAGATCCAGAAATTACCGTATTTTCCGCACCATTGAGAGCCGCAATCGTGACTTCTTCTGTATAGGGTGCAATTACCTGTGCTACACGCTCACGGGCAGCAAAAACAACCGCCATTTGTCCGATTTGGGACAGCTTTTCCATCAACCGTCCTCGTTGGGCAGTTAGTTCCAGTCCGGCTTTGAGAGTAAATGCACCTGCTACACAAGCGGCAGCATATTCTCCCAGACTATGACCCATAACCACCGCCGGTACAACTCCCCAAGATTGCCATAGTTGCGCTAGGGCATACTCTAGGGCAAACATAGTGGGTTGGAGATAAGCGGGTTTATTTAATAACAAAGCCTCCTGGTTTGTTTGCGGATATAAAACAGAAAATAGAGATAGTTCTAAATAGGGACGCAATAAGCGATCGCATTCCTCCAAAGCTTGGCGAAATATCGGTTGGGTGTCGTAAAGTTCCCGCCCCATATCCGAGTAATGAGAACCCTGACCAGTGAACAGAAAAGCGACTTTGGGCGGCTTTTTACCTTGTACCTGTCCACTGCATACCCCCGGTTGTGGACTAGGAAAAGCCTTTAACTGCTCCTGTAACTGTGCCGTTGATGTTGTAGTGATAGCTAGACGATGGGCAAAATGCGATCGCCCAGTATTAGAAGTAAAACAAATATCTTCTATCCTTTCATCAAGATTAAGACTCAAATATTCTTGATAGGATTTAACTAAATCCTGCAATGCAGATTCAGTTTTTGCCGAAAGAGTCAGCAGGTAGGGTGTAATCTCTTTTTGTTGACGGTTGACGGTTGCCTCCTGCCACCGTCCCTCTAAAACCAGATGGGCATTCGTACCGCCAAAACTAAAGGAACTGACACCAGCCAGGGGTTGATTCCCACCTGATGGCCAAGGTGTGAGGGTTTGCTGCACCCGTAACGGTAGCTTATCGAAAGGAATGTAAGGATTTGCTTGTTGAAAATGTAAACTGGGGGGAATTTGACGATGTTGAAGAGATAAAGCTACCTTAATCAATCCGGCAATTCCGGCGGCAGCTTCAGCGTGTCCAATATTTGTCTTTACCGAACCGACAGCGCAGTAGTTTTCAGGAAGACGACCCTCAGCTAATACTTTTCCCAGTGCCTTAATTTCTATGGGATCACCTAACTTGGTTCCCGTACCATGGGCTTCAATATATTGAACTTGACCGGGGGAAACTCCAGCGTTACGGTAAGCAGCCCGCAGTACAGCTTCTTGGGCGTGGGGATTAGGTGCTGTCAGTCCGTTACTGCGGCCATCCTGGTTCACAGCACTACCACGTATCACAGCATAAATAGAGTCACCATTGCTGATGGCATCGGACAGTGGCTTTAAAATGACAACTCCTGCACCCTCACTGCGAACATAACCATTCGCTCGACTATCAAAGGCCTTGCAGCGACCATCAGCAGCCATAAATCCAGCTTGGGCAAAGCTGACAGTAATCCAGGGAGAGAGCATGATCCGTACTCCTCCAGCGATCGCCATTGTACATTCTCCACTCCACAAACTTTGACAGGCCAGGTGAACCGCCACTAGGGAAGAAGAACAGGCCGTATCTACACCCAAACTAGGACCATTGAGATTTAATAAGTAAGAAATGCGGTTAGCAGCAATACAATTTGTGTTACCCGTGCCAGCATGAGCATCAATTTGAGTAGAATTTTCCATCAATAGACCATAATAATCAAAGCCATTGATGCCCATAAATACCCCGGTCTGTGTCCCAGCTAAACCTTCGGGTACTTGTCCACCATCTTCTAGAGCTTCCCAAGTTACCTCTAGTAATAGACGTTGTTGGGGGTCAAGACTGACGGCTTCCCGGGGGGAAATTTTAAAAAATTCTGGATCGAAACGATCAATATCTGCTAAAAATCCGCCCCAACGGGTATTCATTTTATCGGGTTTGCTGAGGTCAGGATCATAAAAAGAGTTGATATCCCAGCGATCGCTAGGAACTTCAGTAATGGCATCCACACCATCCCGCAACAACTCCCAGAAAGCTTGTTTATTTTTAGCTCCTGGAAAACGACATCCTATACCCACAATGGCGATCGGTTCTCTATTCATTATTCTTATTCCTCCTGATTAAAGGCAACTGGGAGAGACTCCAAACCCCGTAAAAAAATATTCCCTCGCCATTGGGGTGTATCAGTTTGCAATTTCAGGTAAGGTAAGCGTTGAATTAGGGCATTAATGGCAATGTGGCCTTGGAGACGAGCCAACCCAGATCCTAAACAAGAGTGAATCCCATCACCAAAAGCCAAATGTCGGTTTTCAGAACGAGTTATATCGAGACGATCAGCATTAGCGAACTGAGATGGATCACGATTAGCTGATCCGACTAACAAAAACACAGGCACTCCTTTACGGATGATTTTGCCACCAATTTCTAGATTTTCGATAGCCGTCCTCCCGCAAATTTGCAAAGGGCTTTCATAGCGTAGTAGTTCTTCTACCGCACTGGGAATCAGAGAGGGGTCATTTTGCAACATTGCCAGTTGATCGGGATGGCGCAGCAAAGACAGGATACCATTACCAATTAAATTCACTGTGGTTTCTTCCCCACTAGCAAACAGCAGCATACAAGTTACTAATAGTTCATCCTCGGTTAGCTGATCTTGCTCGTCTCTAGCTTGAATCAGGGCGGTGATCAAATCATGTTGGGGATACTGGCGACGCTGAGCAATTAGAGTAATTAAATAGTCTCGAAAATCTAATATTGCTTGATTGACTTCTGCACTCACATTTGAGGACTTCATGGGATCGAAAATATGGGCTAACCAATGGGACCATTGTTTCAACTGGTTGCGGTCTGCTTCTGGTATGCCCAACAATTCCGAAATTGTTCTAATAGGTAAAGGTGCGGCGAAATTAGCAATAATATCTATAGTTGCAGATCCCTCCACCTGATCAAGTAGGTCATTGACAAATTCCACAATTTTGGGACGCATCGCTTCAATAACACGAGGATTAAAAGCTTTACTTGTCAGCCTTCGCAACCTAGTATGATCCGGTGGGTCACGGAAAAATAAACAGTTATTACTGAGAGCAGCTACAGGAGAAAGAGTTTCTTTCTGTTTGGAATAGTGGGAAATTTGAGATTGTGCCGAACTTAACCGGGGATCGCGCAAAGCTGGAACAACATCAGCATAGCGGCTGATCATAAATACGCCCAAAGAACTGACGTGAACCGGGTCTTCAGTACGGAGGCGATCATACATTCCATAAGGATCAGCGTAAAACTCTGGCTGGAAGGGATTAAATTTTAACTTTGGTGGTTTAGGTAAATCCATATTCATGCTTGCTTAAACACAGATTTTTACTGATGACTCACTCAACACTTGAGCTAGATAGGATGCTAATTCTTCAATGTTGGGATATTCCCAAAATAATGTAGGTTCAACTTCACATTCCAACCAATCAATTAATTCTCCTGTAATAGCGATCGCTGCTGAGGAATCTAAACCATAGTAAGCAAAGGCTTCCTGAATATCTATCTCTTGGGGCGGGATTTTTAACTCAGTGGATAAGCGATTAATTAACCAAGTTTGAATCTGTTCTACTGTGATGGTGGAATTTTGGGAAAATTGCTGTTCTAGTGAAGCAGTTGATAATGCTAGTGATTCTAAATCTACTGGGTTAATGAGTGGTTCTTGCCACTGGCCGACAATTTCTAAAGTGTTTTCTAAAAAACTAGTCCGGCAGGAATAACGCTGAATTTTGCCGCTAGAAGTTTTGGGTATAGTTCCGGTTTTTAGCAACAGGATAGCATAAACTTGTAGTCCGTGAACTTCTGAAATGGCTTGACGAATGGCAGCAACTACTTCATCAACATCTAGATGACGCAGGTAATTTCGTTCTACCTCGTAGGCGATCGCCAGTCTTTCCACTCCATCCACTTCTACACTAAAGGCCGCACCTCCTGCCATTCGTAAGGCGGGGTGGCTTTGTTCCACAGTCAGTTCAATATCTTGGGGATAATGATTTTGTCCCCGAATAATAATTAAATCCTTGAGACGACCAGTAATAAATAATTGACCATTGTGGATAAATCCCAAGTCTCCAGTCCGCAGGAAAGGCCCTTGTTGAGTATCGGATAAATAAGCTTGGAAAGTTTGTTGAGTTGCTGCTGGCTTTTGCCAATATCCTAAAGTGACACTAGCACCAGATAGCCAAATTTCTCCGACTCGATCAGATGGACACTGGGTTAAGTTTTGCGGATCAACAATGAGAATTTGTTGATCAACTCCAGCCTCACCCACAGCGACAAAAGTTTTACTATTTACTGATTCCCCAGTCGCTACTTGATTTTCCTGGATGGCTTTGCTCTCCACCTGACAAACAGTGGGTAAGGAGGTTTTCTCTCCACCGCTAACAATGAGAGTTCCTTCGGCCATTCCATAACAGGGATAAAAAGCTTCGGGGCGAAAACCGCAGGGAGCAAAGGCTTGGGTAAATCGCTCTAGGGTTTCGGGTCGAATGGGTTCAGCACCATTGAAAGCTACTTCCCAACTACTCAAGTCGAGATTTAGCCGTTGTTCAGGAGTGATTTTTTCAATACAAAGTTCGTAAGCAAAATTCGGTCCACCGCTAGTAGTGGCTTTGGATTCAGAAATCGCTGTTAACCAACGTAGGGGTTTTTGTAAAAATGCTACGGGAGACATTAAAGTTACGGTACATCCGCCGTAAATTGTTTGTAATACTCCCCCAATCAATCCCATATCATGATAGGGAGGCAACCAAATTACTCCTCGACTATCGGGTGTATGCCCAAAAAAGCGATATATCTGTTCTAAATTGTGGATCAGATTTCCGTGACTGACCATCACACCTTTAGGCATGGCAGTAGAACCAGAGGTGTATTGCAGAAATGCTAAGGTGTCCTTAGCGATCGCTGGTTTTTGCCATTGTTGTCCTAATTCTGGCGTGATGTTATCCGTAGTTAACCAGGAAAGGGAGGATAATCCTGGTTCTAAGGCAAATCGCCGTGACCAATCGGGTAAATTTGAGGTAGTAGTTAAAATAACTTTAGGTGTAGCATCAATAATTATCCTGAGAAGATGATCCATGCCGCGCTCCCGTCGGGGCAGATAGGCAGGAATGGCAATGACTCCAGCATATAAACAGCCAAAAAAGGCACTGATAAATTCCAACCCAGGAGAATACAGCAGTAAAGCCCTTTCACCCTGCATCTGTAAAGATTGCAACTGGGCAGCGATCGCTCTTGCTTGCTGATCTAGCTGTTGATAAGTTAAGCGACCAGATTCTATTTCCCCATCCTGCAAAAAGTTTAAAGCCAAGCGATCCGGTTCGGTAACGGATCTCGATTGCAAGATATCAATAAGGTTTAAAGTTTTCATACCAGTATTAGTTATTGTCAACGCCGTGTGCAACTTTCTCTCAAACCTAACCCCTAACCCTTTCCCTACAAGGGAAGACGAGTAAAAATTAAACCCAAAATAGGGAACTGCGATCAAAATCAACACCCTAGTTCTAAGGCAGTCGTACTAAGTACAATTATCAGGTGAGTTAAACCAAAATTTTTTTGCTAACTTTGCGAAATTTGAATATTCGTTGCTCATACTCTCCTGAGACAAACCCTTCGTATTTTTCAGAGCCAGGGGAACATATAAAATTATTTATTGATATCCCTGTTAATTTCTCTTCTAAGAGAGGATTATCTGCCCATATCTTTAAGTACTTTTCTGCTGTTTCCTTACAGGACTGGAGAACATTGGGGGAAATATTTACATTAGTGATAACCTCAAACCCCATAGATGTAATTACTTTGAGGTGAGCATCAATCTTTTTGGCAGGTAGCCAGACACAATAGAGAAACCAACCATCTTGCCGTAGAACTCGATGAACTTCGCGGTAGAAAGCTAGAATATTGGGATAGTGTTGAGATGAATCAATATTGAGTACCACGTCGAAAGACATATCTTCTACACGGAGGGCTTCTGCATCTCCTTGCTGAAATAATATGTTGTCTGCCCCATGCTGTTGACGACAAAATTCTATGGCATTCGGGCTAATATCTATGCCTAAATATTTACGGGGATGAAAGTAGGTTTTGAGTATAAATGCTGCTCCCCCACGACCACAACTTATATCTAAAATATCCTGATCATCAATTAGACAATCCCCTATCACCTCTAGTATCAATTGATAAGATTGATACTCTGGTAATTCCTGTGATAATTCCACTACAGATAAGGAAGGAATCCCCTGAATGGGAACATATCCAAGATTTAGGGTGAATATTGGTTCGCCCAATTTCAAAGTATCCAGGGCGCTGTTTACTAATTCGTACTGCTTTTTTACTATAGCCTTCTCAAAAATGGACGAGAAATTCATGTTACCTCCTTACTGGTATAAAATTGGCAATTAATTTTAATTAACGAACACCAAAAAATAAATTAAGCAATTTCATTCCTGGTGAAAACGACTTTTCCTCCTCTGGCTAGAAAGCTTTTGTTCTGAAAGACATTGGGAATTTTTTATTTAAAAGTCCCTTAATATCGTCCTTCCCTTCTTACCAATCCTCCCATTTCAATCCCATAACAACACTGAGGGCAGTACATCTGGTTTGGCTAACCGCAAAAGTTCATAGCCGATACCAGCCACTCCGCGAAAGAATCCTGGATGGTAAACGCCTTGTGTGACTTTGTGGAATAAATGAAACCCTCCCGTTTGTTTAGCTCTATCTACTACCCAAGCAATCTGTTGAGGGACTTGTGCCATTAACTCTGGTCGGGAAAGTCGGCGGGATGCTTCTAGAAGGATGTCAACTCGTCCTAAATTGCCACAACAGAGATGATCTACTCCCTGCCAGGAATATTTCTCGGTTGTCTGGAGGGCAATGTCAATATCTCGCCGGATTTCGGGAGTATCGAGGTATGGCAGACTCCCTAACCGGGCTAAACCTATACCAGGTGCGCCGTGACACCAACTGCTCATAAAACTGGGTTGGTTGTCCTTGAGGACGAAGGGACGAAAATCCGGCCAATTGTTGGCATTTGGTGAAAAGACGCTGGTTTCGTAGGCGATCGCTTCTTGGGCGGCGGCTAAATAAGCTGGATCGGAAGTTGCGCCGTATAATCGCAATAAGGAATAGGCAATACCGGCTGCCCCGTGGGAAAATCCGGTGAGGGGTTTTTCTAATCCCATCCCTTGCCAAGTTTTGTAACCTGTTGCGCTGATACAGCGATGGGCGAGTAGGTGCTGACCGCAGATCATAGCCATTTCCAAAACGGCAGCATCTCCTGTGGCTTGGTACAATGTCAATAATCCCAGTAGCGCCCCGGCTGTTCCCATGGCGATGTCTAGGTTGCGATCACTGCTAATATCTGCCGGAGTTAGTAAAGAAGCTAGTTGTTTAGCATCTTCTAGGAGTGATGGTGCGTCTAAGAATTGGCTCACCTTGACTAAGGTATAAAGCATCGAGCCAAAACCACCCATAGCTCCTAAATCTACGGACATTTTCAGTTGTTGATAAGCCTTGGAATTGTTAATCATTCTGCTCAAAAGTTGCAGCGCGGACAAAGCCAAGTCTCTATATCCTGCTCCTCCTGTCACCTTTTCTAAAGCAGCTAAAAATAAAGCAATCCCACAGCCACCTTCTAAACCAAAGTCTATGAGTTGTAATTGTAATTTTCCTGTTTTGGGCAGATACTCTAAACCAGTCCATCGGGGAATACCGTCAGCAGTGTAAATTGCTTTTTGGCGGAGATCGGTGGCGATCGCCATAGCCTGTTGTAACATTGCCTCCTGGCTTAAAGGCGTAAAATCATTAAAATCAGGCCAATTATTGCTATCTACTGCGGTGGTGTCGAGTTCATTAGCAACCAAGGCATAAAGAGAACCCCTAATGATAGAAATCTGCTGTTCCATATCTTCAGGGTTGAGTCGCTGTATATGGGCAATGACCGAATTGTAGCTAGGTTCACGAAATGCTCCAGAAATGTTCTGTTCTGGAGAAATGATCATGTCTTGGCTGTTGGCATAAGCACTCAAATAAGGTATATCTAATTGTGTCAAGGCCTCATGTTCTCGTCCCAGCAATTCCCAACAGTATGGTTTTTGATCACAGACGAGAAATGCCCGACTCAGGATATCTAATTCAATGCTAAAGTCCACACCATTTTGCAGATATTGGGGACTGAGGGCATTTTTCAGTATCACTCCATAAAGCCTAGTATTCCGGAATAGGCAGCGTAATAGTTGATGAGATAGAGAAGCTAGTGGTCCATCAGGCGCTAAAATATTATCCTGGCGTTCTAGTAGTAACTGATACATGAGGCGAAATCCAGTCACAATTTCCTCTGTATAGCTATTAGGCGAGCGGATAGCGCCGTCGAGGCTGGGTAAATTGGCTTGAGGAGGTAACTTACCATATTGTTGTCCTAAAGACATAGGATCAGTGTTAATGTTTTGCCAACTGAGGAGTTGATAGGGCATTTGTTGTCCCCCTTCTCCTCCTAATCCACTGACATCAAAAAGTGTTTGCCCATCAGCACCTAGTTCCCAGTTTGGTAACAACCCTATACTCAGTACGGAACTATCCAGAAGTTGATTAAATAAGGCTTGCAACTCTCCATCATCTCCCTGATCTTCCATTTCCCGAATTTGTGGCTGGAGCAGGGTTTCTAAATCAATCAGGATGGGATGTTCCCCACTAGCAATCAGGTTTTCATAGTGGCAATCATTACCTTTTAAGGCATAAAGTAAACACAGCAGAAATCCGGCTCGTTGATAGTATCGCTTCACGGCCGCTTGGTTTTCACAGGGTAATTGCGCCACATACTCCATCCAGCCATAATGATAGCGATCAATTACTTTAATCACCTGGAAGGGTAGGGGTGATCCTTGTTGATTTAACCAATCCAGTAATTGAAAATAACCGGACTCTAATCCTAAAGACCTGGGTTTATAAACTAATTTCAAACCGCTACTAAATTCAAGAATCATTACACAACGTCCACGATTGTGATCATCGGCAATATCTAAATTTAGTTTGACAATTTGCCCTAGTTCGATTTCTGGTTGAAAGGTTTTTTGAATTTCTTCCCAATCCTTACCTAAGCGATTTAAAAACTCGCTCATAGCTTCAACCCAGAAGTTAGTTATTGTTGACAATAACCGAGCTAAGACACTGTATTTATGGAAGAAGGACAGAAGATTATCCTGGAGTAGTTCCTCGATAAACTTCTGGTAAAGTTTTCTAGACGGACCACCAGAAGACTTGACTAGGGAGGAAACAAGGCCAGATCGTCTAAAGTTCCGAAAAGTGACAAATTCTGCATACAGAGTTTGTCCGCCTACACTAGCCAACTTTTTTAGAAGATGACGCTCTAGAACTACCTGTACTTGTGGTTCTAGTAACTGATATTGACTGTTAGCTTGGGCAATGAGTTTTTCTTTAGCTACCTCCACAAAGGGTATAAAAAGAGTTTCAAAAGCAATTGGTCTGTGGGGATCTAGAAAGGGATACTGACTTATTTCTAAGGTGATAGTACCCATTTTTTCCATTACAGATGCAAGAGTTTCTGCCCAATCTGGTAGGGGTGCATCTCCAAGGGAAAAATTAGTATCCAAAGCTAAACAAACTGTATTTATATCTAGTCCATCCCAAGCGAGACGTTTAGCAAACTTTTTAGTATCTCCCTTAGCGGCAACCCGACACCAGTGCTGAAGTCGGGAGTTAACGGTGGAGTTATTTATAGAATCTTGATTAGTTAATAAATTAGATTTTAAGCGTTCAGCGATTGTACTGGACTTGCCAACTATTGCAGCTAAATCTGTTTGTGATAATTTCATCTAAATTTCCATCTCAATTTTGCAGTTTTTCTGCTTTCTATCAACAATAAATCCCTATTACTAAGTAATGCAAACAATAAAGTTTTTTTACTGCTCGGAGGATGTTTGAAAAGAGGTATACCGTCATTTTCATCACATTGCTACCCCCCCTTAATCCCCTCACAAGGGTAGGTATTTTACATTGTCGTGAGGCCAAGACTTGGGGGACAAGGAAGGACAGTGGACAAGGGGGGAAAACCGTACAAAATCATATTATCTTGGTAACAAAAAGACTATTGTGCGGAGAAAATCTTCCTTGTCTACTTTCCCTCCTTGTCTTCCTAGTCCTGCCTTAATAGATAATATTAAAAACCTACCCCTGTGAGCCCTTAATCCCCCAGAGCGTTTTCATTCTCTAAAATTGCGTTACCTAAGGTGAGAGAAGCTATCGCTAGAACCTTTTGACAATCAATATTTGGGCTTGTTTTTGATATTAATTAATCTTTTCAGTTGCTGGTAAGCCTTGGCATTGTTAATCATTCTGATCAACACTCCACCTTAACACTTATTTCTATTGATTTTCCACCAGCAACGGCTTCTAGTTCTTCATCGGAGAGTTCGCCTTCTACACCAGCACTAGGTTTAACGGGAATAGATAGGTAGAATGTGGTGGGAGTTTCTTCAATTACTTGAATTTCAACATCATCAGCAAGTTCTGTACCTAATTCCCGTTCAATTACCCCTTTGGGATCGCTGATTAATTCTTCCTTAAAGCTTTCATCTAACCAGGATTTGGCGACTAATGATGACTGAATAGCCATTCTGGCTTTGAGTTGTTCATCAAGAAATTCTAATTCGCTATCAGATGGATGTGATCCTGCTTGAGTCATGGTTTTTTATCCTGTAAATTGAGATTAAGTAATACCAGCTAAAGATTTGTTTCATCTGTGACGATGAATGCTGGTATTTGTTTTTTTTAAATTTAATACAGAAATTCAGAAATAGCTAGACAAGAAAGTTCAGGAAAGTTCAGGAAAGTTTAGGAGTTTATTTATCTAATGTCTAAATATAGGTGGAAATTCAGTATTGATAAGGGTTTGAGACTGATGACATTAATCTGTACTTTCATATAGTATGGGTAAAAGTCCCAGGATTACTTAACTTTTCTACATATAAACTCATGTATTCATTAGAGGTTCTGGATAGTTCAACAGCTAAGGTTTATGAGAAGATGACTTTTCCTCTCTTCCGACCTCGACTGCAAACTTTAGACCCGGAAGGAATGACTGTGGCAGTTGGGGCTACTGATTTAGGAAAGCCTATAGGATTGGTACTCGCCCAAATCCAACCAGGGGCTATTTCGACGGAAGTTTTATCTTTATATGTCAGTGCTGAACGCCGCAATGCTGGCATTGGTACAGCCCTCCTCAATTTTTTAGAGGAAGTTTTGTTGAAAAGAGGTTGTCGAAGTTTGAGCATGGTCTATATGACAGGAAAGCCAACAACGCCGGCTCTGGAAAAGCTGCTGGAAAAATGCGGTTGGTCTTCACCAACACCACGAATGTTGATTTGCAAGAGCGATCGCCGTGTTTTAGATGCTCCTTGGCTGAAAATGTATGAAAAACTACCGCCCTCATTTACTATTTTTCCCTGGTGCGAATTAACTAATGAGGAACGAATTACTATTGAAGAACAGCAAAAGACAGATCCTTGGATTCCTGAAGAGTTAGTTCCTTTTCTCCATGAGGAAGGTATGGAAGCTTTAACGAGTTTTGGGTTACGTTACCAAGGACAGGTGGTAGGATGGCTGATTACTCACCGGATATTCCCTGATACGATCCGTTATACTTGCGATTGGGTGAGAGAGGATTTGCAAAAAACTGGTTGCTTAATTGCTCTCCATGCTAAAGCACACAAGCGTCAGGCGATCGCAAAAATCCCCAAGGCGATTTGGACTGTACCCTTGCACCATGAAAACATGGTACGGTTTGAAGAATATGAGAAGGAATATTTAACTTCTATGGAACAAACCAAGGGTTCATTTAAAATCTTGGACACTGAGGTTTAGGAGGATAAGGAAGCTATAATTAAAAATGAAGACTAAAACTATTGGGACTATGATTAGATAGTTTGCTAAAATTGTAATCGGTAAAATGCCAGAAATGATCGACTGACCAAGACGATACTGTTTTTGGCTATAATCATCACCACTCAACTGACAAACGCTGAAAGTTGGCTGTTTGGATCTACCGATAAAAGCAACACCACCCAGCCCTCGGTAATCAGCAATCCAATATTCTTTTATCAATCTTCCTGGGGGCAATCATCCCACAAAGTAGTAATTTCTCGCAAACTCTGATGAGTACCATTACCCAAAATCAAATGATCCAATAGAGGAATATTTAAAAGTTGCGCCCCTGATAATAATTGCCGAGTTAATTCTATATCTGCTTCACTAGGTTCTAGATTACCAGAAGGATGATTATGGGCCACTATCATCCGTGTAGCACCATGTCGAATAACTTCCCGAAAAATATCACGGGGAGAAGCTAAAGTTTCCGTAGCAGTACCAATAGTAATTATTTTTGTCCCCAAAAACCGATTTTTCACATCTAATAATAAGACTGCAAACCGTTCTTGACTTTGCCACATTAAGTCTTGACTTAGGGTAGCTGCTGCTGCTAAAGGACTATCAATAACTGCACCCTCCGCAGGACGGGATAAAAAAACCCGTTTACCTAATTCTATCGCTGCCAGAATTGATGTAGCTTTTGCAGAACCCACACCATGAATTTCCATTAACTCTGCGGGGGTAACATCCCGTAAAGCAGCTAAAGGATCTCTTTGATCTTTTCCTAACTCTTGTAACATAAGTTGCCCTAAACCGACAGCAGACAGTTTACCCGGTCCTTGTCCAGTTCCTAGCAGAATAGCAATTAATTCCGCAGTGGCTAATATTTTCGCTCCATGAGTCATCAATCTTTCACGGGGACGCTCATTTTCAGGTAGGTCGGCAATTCTGAGGCAATAGGTCATATACAAACCAAGGGATTATGCACCAAGATGGAACTATATTTTATTTATCCCTTTTTCAAGCTCAAAATTATATCTGGGGGGGAAAATATTTGTTAAGGAGTCAGGAGTTCAGGAGATGGGGAGGTGGGGAGAAAAAGATTTTTCCCAGTCACCAGTCACCAGTCACCAGTCACCAGTCACCAGTCACCTACCCACTAACAGCTTCTTGATAAATTATCTCTTGAAACTGAATGATGTCTTTTTGAGGATCAGCAATGCTGACTTTTACTAATACTTGTTCACCTAAACTTACAGAACGCCTAAAAACCATTGGTAACTGTAAACCCAAGTCTTCTAAGAGAATTAATGCTAAGTTGCTATCTTCCCGTAACCACATCAAAATTGTGACTTGCCATATTTCTTCAGGATTACGACGTAAATATTCTAAAGCATAATACCTGTTGGTTTGCCGTTCTACCATTGTTAGTTCTTGGGTGGTAGTGCTGACGGTCATCATCACTTCTTTGAGTTGTTCGGCGGAAAATGGCAAATCTTCACCCCGTAAATGTGCTTTCAGTTGAAAGTGGGTAAGTAAGTCGCTGTAACGACGGATGGGGGAAGTTGCTTGAGTGTAAGTATCTAAGCCTAAACCGGCATGACGTACTGGGGTAATACTCATTTCACTTTTAGGCATACAGCGACGCAGGGCGCAAAAACGAACGAAACCGGCGGGAAGCTGTAAGAGTTCTTCTTCTGGGGGTAGTTCTGGTTGGGGTTGTCCGCGAAAGGGCAGGGGGATATTATGAGCTTGACCATAACGTGCTGCTACTTCCCCAGCAAGGATCATCATTTCTGCTACTAACTGCCGAGATGGAGAATCATCTAATATATCAATGCTGATATCATCGTCTTTGACTTTGATCATTGCTTCGGGCATATTGATGCTGATCGCGCCTTGGTTATATCGCCAGGTTTTCCGCTTTTGTGCCAAATTGGCGATCGCCTCTATTTCTGGTTCTGCTTGTACTCCCAACTCCAGCATTTCATCTACATCTTCGTAGGTGAGGCGATAGGTAGGTTTGATTAAAGTGGGATGAATACTATAGTCTTCAACTGCACCGCTTTCATCTAAAACTACACCAAAGCTGAGAGCGCAACAAATTTTCCCCTGTACCAAACTCATTGGACCTGTAGCTAAGACTTCGGGGAACATAGGTATCATTCCCGTAGGTAAGTAAACTGTACTACCCCGTTTTCTCGCTTCTAAATCTAATTCATCTTCTGGCATTAACCAGCGAGTAGGATCAGCAATATGCACCCAAAGCCGTTGTCGTCCATCGGCGAGATTTTCACAACTTAAACCGTCGTCTATTTCTGTGGTACTTTCATCATCAATAGTGTATACCTTGAGATGTGTTAAATCCAGACGATTGGTGTCTAAGTCTGCTGGTGGAAAATCCAAATGTTGTTGCGCCACTTCTAATACCTTACTAGGGAACTGAACGGGAATTGAAGAACGACGCAGGAACAGGTTTTCATGGGGACTCCACCAACCCAAGTCGATCAATAGTTGCAGGGCTGCTTGAGGAGTTGCAGAACGTCCCAGCATATTCATGGTTTCTAATACTGGGGCTGGGGGTGGATAATTCCGTACCAAGGCCTCCGCATTTATCCCCATTCGCACAATATCCGCCACGAAAGTCGCATATTTTTCTAATGCTTCCAAACGCTGGCGGTCTGGTTTTTGCCATTCTACGCTTTCGCCTTGGAGTGCCTGTTCTACACGCGCTAAAAATTCCTGCTGTCCCTTGGCTTTTTGCGCTTCTACTTCTATTTGGTGTTTCCGTTCTGCTACTTGTGCGGCGCTGCGTGGTTCGTAAACATCGCCTTTTTGCTTGAAATACATTTTATCATCGGATAACAAGCAATGGGCGGCGTAACAGTGCTGTGGTTCTGATTCTGAAAACAGCAAATTTGCCATTTGACTGGGAGTGACTGTTTCCCCGTCTTCCACCAATATTTCCCAAGCTACTTCTAAACTAGATGGATCTAGATAGGTTTGAACTTGACTTAAAAAGCTGGGAATGTCAGCAGGTTTATAAGTTTGTTCATTAACTGTATAGGTTAGTTGTCGCGGCGCGAGGCTGTGGGATTGACCTCGTTCATCTACCACAAACCAACGGGTCTTTCCGTCTGGACGATCTACCACTCCCAGACGGCGATCGCCTTGAACCCTAAATTCAACTAGCGTCCCCTTCTCCACAACTCTCGCACTCTTTTACTAATTTTAGATTTTAGATTTTAGATTTTGGATTTGTTTTAGGTTGTTAATGGGTAATTGGTAATGGGTAATTGGTAAACACTCTTTGCTGTCACCTGTCACCTGTTCCCTGTTCCCTGTTCCCTGTTCCCTATCACCCAAATCCCAGGATTGGAAATCTCGAAGCATATTATACACTCCTTTGGCTGGAAGCGAAATTTTAGATTTTGGACTGAAAGTAAACGTTTCATTGTTATTACCAACGTTACTTTTGTTGGATTTTTACAGCAGATTACAGATAAATCTGGTACACAGTCTCACTTGAAACCTAGACAGAAAGAGAGTTTTACTTCTGATTTCTGACTCTTGTAATGGCGAAGCATTCGCACGACCAGTTATCAATATTTTGTCCAAAGTAAGGGCGAAGCATTTGGGCGAACAATCATCAATTTTTATCACCGTTTATTTTCCGAATGCTGCGCCCCTACGACTCCTGACTTCTGCTCTAAAATCCTTTCATCCAAAATCCAAAATTTTTTTAGCCTTCGGCGTTGATAAATGGCAATAAAGCCACAATTCGAGCGCGTTTAATCGCTAATGTTAATTGCCGTTGTTGTTGTGATGTTAACCCAGTAATGCGTCTGGGTAGAATTTTACCACGTTCAGTAATAAATTTACGTAGTAAATCAACATCTTTATAATCAATTGGTTCTCCTGGCTTAATTGGCGACAGGCGACGACGATAATAGCTCATCTCTTACTTAATTTCCTTGTGAACAGTGTGTTTGTTACAGTGGGGGCAGAACTTTTTCAGTTCTAAACGGTTGGTGGTGTTCCGGCGGTTTTTGGTGCTGGTATAGCGAGAAACGCCTGGAGAACGCTTGTCTGGGTTGGTTCGACACTCGGTGCATTCTAGTGTCACTATTATGCGGGCACCTTTACTCTTAGCCATAATTTTACAAACAGTAAAGCCGGGAGAGATTTAACACAAATGACTATCTTCTCACATTTCGCTGCACTTTTTCAACTAATCGCTTAATTTTTAGCTTAATTTTTAAATCCAGCGAATAGCCACGCCGTGAGGAAACAATTATAGTTCTAGCATAGCGGTCATGGAAAGCCTGTTGCATCTGAGGATCTGACAAGGCTGCACCACAGTCAATGACTAGGGGAAGTATTAGCAGTATAGCAGTGGGATTAGCTATTATATTCGTTAAGCAAATGGAAACCAATAAACAGCTACCGCCAATAATCGCTTCACGCTGTAATAATGCTTGTAATTCTGGTATTCTGCTTACGGGTTGTCCGTTTTCTATTTCTAACACTTTTAAATTTACTGCCCATCTTCCTAAACTTTGCCCCTGATTGTTGTAAACTATGATGACCCGTAGAATTAACCAAGCAAGGATAAAAACGAAAATTTGGATAAATTGAATACCTAGATTATTTGTTCCTAAAAGAGAACTAACTAACCATGCTCCTGTAAAATCTATTCCTAATGCCATCACACGACGGGTAATTTCTGGCTTGGGATAGTGTTTTTGTGGTGTTTTAATGATAGTCATAATATTTATAAAATCAAGAGAAACACAAATAAGTAGGTAGGCGTTAAAAATTGTCGTTATGACAAGGCAGGAGGCAGGAGGGAAGAGGTTTTTAGGAATTTTACATTTTTTTTACATACCTCGGTTTTTTCGTGCCGACTTACTTAAACCAGCCAGTTTTTCCCACACGGATTTTTATATGGTAATTTTTTATATTAAAATATCCAAAACTATCATCATTAACTATAACTATGCTGTCAGTCAGAGATGCAGAAGCTACTATTTTAAATGCTGTGAAACCGCTAGATAACCAGCTAGATGTGGAATTTGTCGATTTATTAATGGCGAATAATCGCATTTTAGCAACTCCTGTGATCAGTTCCCTGGATTTTCCCCACTGGGATAACTCGGCAATGGATGGTTATGCTGTGCGTTATGCAGATGTGCAGCAAGCAAGGGCTGATAAACCCATTGTTTTGCAAGTGGTGGAAGAAATTCCTGCTGGATATGAACCACAGGTAACAATTAAACCAGGACAAGCTGCAAGAATTTTCACAGGTGCAATGATGCCTCCTGGTGCGGATACTGTAGTTATGCAGGAAAAAACCCACCGACAGGAAAACCGGGTTTTTGTGTTTATTGCGCCTCAACCCCAGGAGTTTGTGAGACGCAAGGGGGACTTTTATCAAGCTGGAAACGAAATTTTACCGGCTGGTATTCCTTTAACTGCGTCTGAAATTGCGGTTTTAGCTGCTGCTGGACGTGAACAAGTGAGTGTTTTCCGTCGTCCCCGTGTGGCTATTTTATCAGTTGGCGATGAGTTGGTGATGCCGGAACAATTGCTGAAACCAGGACAAATAGTAGATTCTAATCAGTATGCTTTAGCTACTTTGATGCGGGAATTGGGGGCAGAAGTGTTACTGTTAGGAATTATTCAGGATGAGCCGACAACTTTACAAGAAATTATAGATTATGCGATCGCCAATGCTGATATAGTCATTTCTACTGGTGGTGTATCCGTAGGTGATTATGACTACATATATAAAACTTTAGCATCATTGGCAGCAAAAATTCATTTTCGTTCTGTACAAATGCGTCCGGGGAAACCTTTAACTTTTGCAACTTTTGGCAATAAATTATATTTTGGTTTACCGGGAAATCCTGTTTCAGCGTTGGTGACTTGTTGGCGGTTTGTAAAACCTGCAATTAAAAAAATGTCGGGACTGGCTAAAGGTTGGGAAAGTAAATTTATCAAAGTGCGATCGCAATCAGAATTACAATCTAATGGCAAGATGGAAACTTATATTTGGGGTAAGTTAAATCTGGTAAATGGTGTTTATCAATTTCAGAAATCTGAAGGTAATGATAGTTCTGGTAATTTAATTAATTTAGCCCAAACTAATGCTTTAGCTGTGTTACCAGTGGGTAAAACTTTTGTTTATCCAGGGGAGGAAGTTTTGGTTTTACATTTATAAATAGGAGGGAACAGAGAACAGAGTTTTTGACTTTTGACTTGATTTTTCCCTATCTTTGAGAGTCCAGATTTAATAATAGGCTCTGATTCATATACTATTTAGTGTAAGTCAGAGCCTGATAGATGACATTCTGATATTATAACTTTAACGTGGGACTGAGAATAAAGATAGATATTCCTAGATATTAATTCTTAGGACATGAACCATCTTTAGGTTCTTGAGTTATTACAGTAATGTCTTTGTAACCTGCTGCTGATAATATTCTTTCTACTATTTTTTTTGCGTTACTATTAGCAGCATCTATAATATCATTTCCGCAAGCTTCTAATTTAATTCTAGCAAGTGCATCTTTTTGTGCTTGATCTAGTAGTTCAATCTCAGCGTTAGGACCAAACCAGTTTTTGTGATGATCTAAAAGTTGAGATTTATCAGCTTCTAGAACTGTTTCGGTAATATAAGGAGGAGGTAAAGTAATTGTAATTTTCTGGTTGTTGATATCTACATCTGTTGCTTTCAATGCTTTCATATCTATACCAGCACGTATTGTACCTTGTCCTTCATAAATAACCTTAGTATCTCCAACATAGAATGAAAACAACCTTTGCTCTTTAGTTTCAACTAATGATGCTTTACTGGACATTTTTACAGTATTGAGTTCACTTGTTTCTTTTAATCCACCCAAAATAACATCTATCATTTTTGCACTCTCATTTGTTTTAACCCACGGCCAGCTAAAAAACAAGAATGCTGCTAGAATAAATGCTAAGATACCAAATAAAATCCATCTGTAAATGATTAATTTATCTGTAGTAGATTGTATGGTCTGTTTTAAGCCACTGAAAGAAGTCATTTTTATTACTCCTAAATCCACTTGTATTTATATCCATCTCTTATAGACTAACAGAGTACACAATTAAGTTCTACAGTAGTTATACTTATTTGTGCTAATTTTTACATTACATAATCTTGCTCTAAAAACAGTAAGTACCTTAAATAACACCGAAAGTTGGAATAGTTTTTTTAGCGTTCGCTTGACATTCAAGACAGTCGCTACATAATTTTCTGATTTCCTTTTTTTTTGAGCTTAACCGATATAATATTATTCAGTAATAACCTAGTTTAAGGAGTCAAGTATATGCAAAAAAAAAATTTACTCTCGAATACTGGTTAGATGATAGCTGGTATGTAGGAAAATTAAAGGAAATTCCGGGAGTATTTAGTCAGGGAGAATCATTAGAAGAGTTAGAAGAAAATATTAAAGATGCCTATCAGCTAATGTTAGAAGAAAGCTTAGAAAATCATCCCGAAGCGCAAACTAAAGAAATTTGGGTTGATGTGGCGTGAAACGAGGAAATTTTGTTAGAGAATTAGTTGATGCAGGGTGCTATTTAAAACGTCATGGTAAGAAACATGATATATATATTAACCCTATTAATGGAAAACAATCGCCTGTACCACGTCATCCAGAAATCAAAGAAAGTCTCTGTCGTTTAATCAAAAAACAGTTAGGAATTTAAATAGAAGATGGTTTTGAAAGTCTTTTTTTGAGGGCTAGGAGTCAGGAGATCAGAAGTCCCCAGTCCCCAGTCCCCAGTCCCCAGTCCCCAGTCCCTAAGCTACTACTTTTTCCTTTTCTGGAACATAAGGTTTTTCTGCACCTTGGGCTAAATAAGCAGCTAACTGACTTTCAATTTCATCACGGACAATTTGCCGATATTCCACAAAATGTTCAATGTGAGCGCAGGTAGAAACGTACTGTTCTATCACCTTGGGATTATGCTTGAGAATGCTAAAGAAGTGATGCCAGAATTTCCAGCGAGTTTCTCTTTTAAAACCTTGTCTCCAAATCACAATTAGCAGTGCTTTGATAACTACCCATTCTGGCGTTTTAGCTGGTGCTGTCCATTGGGGATAACCCAACATCAAGAAACAGCGATAGGTGCGATCTAAATAGGCCACAGGATCATATAAAGCACAAAAAGCTTCCACATATTCCCTAGCCAATTCTTCTAAAGGACGGGTAGGAATAAAGTTCATTAATGTGGTTTGATTGATATTTCCGTCTTTATTCTCCCGCAGTCTACCTTCTTTTTTTAAACGATGCCATAAAGCGGTATTTGGCAATGCTTGTAACATAGCAAAAGTGGTGGAAGGAATAGCAGCTTGTTCCGCAAATCTGACAATGCGATCGCCCGCACCGGCTTTTTCACCATCAAAGCCAATAATAAACCCTGCCATTGGTCGCAGTCCAGCTTTAATAATAGTTTGTACTGCGTCTGTTAAAGAACTGCGCGTATTTTGAAACTTCTTCGTTAGCTGTAAACTATCCTCATCTGGGGTTTCAATACCCAAAAATACGGCTTTAAAACCACAGTCAACCATCAACTCCATCATTTCTTGATCTTGTGCCAAATCAATGGAAGCTTCTGTGTCAAAATTGAATGGATATTGATGTTCAGCCATCCAAACTTTTAACTCTTTTAGCAACAATTTCACATTCCGTTTATTGCCAATAAAGTTATCATCCACCATGAACACACCACGCCGCCAACCCAACTCATAAAGATAATCTAATTCTGCTAAAAGTTGTGCTGGTGTTTTGGTTCTCGGTTTACGTCCATATAAAACAATGATGTCGCAAAATTCACATTGGAAAGGACAACCCCGCGAAAATTGCACAGACATCATATCATAGGCATTAAATTCTAATAAATCAAAGCGGGGAATGGGTGTAGTTGTCACATCTGGTTTTTCAGTGGCGCGGAAAACCCCAGATTTTTCACCTTTTTGGACCGCTTCCACAAACATCGGTAAAGTGATTTCCCCTTCATCTAAAATCAGGAAATCTGCCCCTGCTGCTTCCACTTCATGGGGTGTGGATGTGGGATAGGGACCACCTAAAGCTACCAACTTACCCCGGCGTTTTGCTTCCCGGACTTGATCTAATAAATCTTGTTTTTGGACAATCATAGCCGAGAAAATGACTATATCTGCCCAAGCCCATTCTTCTTCTGTTGCTGGGCGAATGTTACGATCTACTAGCTTAAACTCCCATTCTTGGGGTAGGATAGCTGCCACTGTGACTAAACCCAATGGTGGTAATAGAACCTTTCTATCTACGAGTTGTAGGATTTTTTCATAGGACCAGAAGGTTTTGGGAAATATTGGATAAACTAGCAAGACACGCATAGTATCACCCCTCACGATTGATTTGTTATCTAACTGTAACTAAATTTAGGACTGATTGACTTTTTTATATGTTGCCCTGCTATGTGTGAGAATGAGGGAATTGTCAGAATCAGGATATCCAGGATGTAAGGATTTACAGGATTAAGACGGAATTTTAACCTACTACCAGCATTAACTTGATAACTAGCAACTTGGGTTAAGATAATTTTTTATGGATAGTACAAGTTGGGAGAATATTAAATCTAAGTATAAGCTAGGTCAGTTTGTTCTGGGAAAAGTTGAATTTCATACACCCTTTGGCGTTTTTGTCAATATTGATGAGTCTTTAGTTAAGGGGTTGATCAAAATCCCAGATTTTTTAGATGAAGGGGGGATGAGTCCAGAAATGTATCCAGAAATTGGTACAACTATAGGCGCGGTTGTGGTTGGATACAATGAGAGTAATTGTCGGGAAGTATATTTAAGTCCTAAACCCAGTGTACTGCATAAAGCCCTTGTGCCTTTGAAAATTCCTACTTTAGCGAGTTAGGATTAATAGAGACAAATTTAGACTAATTTTATTTCATGAATCACATCCTATGCAGCAAACCCTAAAAGCAATTTACCGCAATGGTACGTTTATTTTACAAACCGCTTGTAACTTACCTGAAGACGTAGAAGTTGAGCTTGTTGTTCAATCTCCTCAAGTTATACCACCGAAAATTACTGATATTAATGAGCGACGCAACTTTCTAAAATCACTGGTGGAAAGAATGCAACAAAACCCCATTCCTCCTACTGCACCTCAGTTTACACGGGATATGTTGCATGAACGCCGTTGATACGAATATGTTGATACGAATATTTTGATTTACGTCCATGATCCACGGGATACGAATAAACAGGGAATAGCAGCTTCTTTAGTAGCTAATTTAACAGATGGTGTTTTGCTCTGGCAGGTTGCCTGTGAATATTTAGCTGCAAGTCGTAAACTAGAATCATTAGGGTATGATAAATCACAAGCTTATCAATACATTCGAGATTTACAACAAGTTTGGTACACTGCTTTACCAACTTGGAATGTGATTGATCGTGCTGAGGAATTAATGAAACGTTTTAGTCTCTCACATTGGGATTCAATGATTATTGCTGCTTGTTTAGAGGCCAATGTTCAAACCTTGTATACAGAAGATTTTGGTTATGAAGTGATTGATGGTTTAAATATTGTTAATCCTTTTAAATTGCATTCTTAAAATGTGTGTTGTGTGTAATAATAGAGTGATAATTTTGATAGCTTAGTTGATTATGAAAGCAGACTTTGCGCCGATTTTTGAGCTAGGGTTGTCAGAAAAGTTACAACTTCTAGAAGATTTATGGGATGATATTGCGACTCAATCAGCAAATGTTCCTGTATTAGACTGGCAAAAAGACGAACTGGATCAAAGAAAAGTTCTCCATTTACAAGATCCGAGTTTAGCTAGTTCTTGGGAATCAGTAAAAGCAAGAATCCGTAGTAGAAAAAATGGTTAAGAGTGTTATTACCTTACCACAGGCAGAACAAGATATTACTGATGGTTATGACTGGTATGAAGAACAAGAACTGGGATTAGGTGAAGAGTTTCTACGGTGTGTTGATGCTTGTACACAATATATTGCGAGAAATACTGAGATGTATGAATTTGGGTATGCTAATTATAGGCGTGCTTTAATTCGTAGGTTTCCCTATGCTATTTTTTATGAGTATGTTGAGAATGTAGTAACTATATATGCAGTTTTCCACTGTTCTCAAGATCCTAAAAAATGGCGTAAGTGGTTAAAATAATCACGTAAGTTGTTAGTTAGGGAAACTGTCTGAATCAGGATATCCAGGATGTAAGGATATCCAGGATGTAAGGATTTACAGGATTGAGACAGTAATTTTATCACTAAGTAGCTTGGCAAAATTAATATAAAACTCCTCTCCAAACCTCTCATGAATGAACAAGATCAGAAAAAAGATAATTCGATACAAAATCAAGATGAAAACTTGCCAACTTGGGCGGTTTTTGTTCGCCTGATTATAGAAATAGCAGATAAACTGATTTGGTTATTTGTACTGTTTATTATTGCAGCAATAATAGGGACTTTTGTTGTTGTACCATCACTTGGAAACAGGTTAAAACCTTCTGATCCAATCATTACTCTACCTCCACCAGTAATAGATGTGACTAAACTTAATTCAGAAATTCGTAAGGATTTAGAAAATGCCCGTCAGCAAGCTAAACAATTTGCATCTAATAAGTTAGATGTGTGGGTAGATGAGTTAATGGTAAAAGTAGATGACAGTTTTCTTCCTTGGTATTTTGGATACTGGAATCAGCAATTTATTGGTATTCAATCCCTCTTCCAAACTGGTTATCACTGGCTTAATGGTAATACTCCCACTGCTGAAGAAAAATTAAATCAAATAGTTCAGTCTCAATTCACGAACCTGGTATTGCAGCCAAAAATTGCTCAACTTGAGATTGAAACTTTAACTGATGAGACTCGCAATGTCTACATCAATACCCTTAAAACTCAACTTAATATTACTAAACAAAACCTTAATATCCCTGAATCGAGATGGCAACGATACCTTCAGGATATCTCTCTAGTAACACGCTCTTCCGAAAGTAATAGAGGAACTTCACTTGCCTTTAAATCGGCAGGAAGTACAGCTATTGCTGGAGGAGTAATTCTGGCAAAAACAAGTGCTAAGACTTTTGGTAAATTTGCAGGAAAATCTGTTGGTAAAATTACTGGCAAGACTGTAGGAAAGATGCTAGGAAAAGCCGGAGGAGTTGCCAGTGAGGCTCTAGGAGAAGCTGTGGCAGTTGCAACTGCACCGATTGTAGGTCCAATATTAGGGATAGGAATTGTTGCTTGGGACTTAATAGATCACTATCAAACTCGTAAAGTCAACGAGCCAATTCTTAGGAGCGAGATCAAAGAATATTTAACAAAAATGGAAGCTAATCTTCTGAATGACAGAAATACGGGCATTATGTCTCCAATTTATGACTTGGAAGTACAAGTTTTCAAATCTCTTTCTCATTCTTAAAACACAAGTGTTATCGCTTTTCCCATAGAGTTAAATTTCATTAGCCCACATTTTTTGTTTACATGATAGCGATGACTGCGACGAGGGTAGCGATCGCTATTTTTTGTATAGGATGGTAAAGCGATCGCCTTATTTCCAAAATAACGATATATTATCAAATTACCAAAACCAACAAAAAATCCCTCTCAAACTCTCTTAGTCTTCGCTTACTTCGTTCCTTCGTGGTTCATTCTTTCATCACTTCTGCTTTGTTAAGTTGCATAAGAGCGATACTTTTCTTAGGGAAAACTAGGCAAAGATCGAACTTTGCTAACACATCAGATAAACTAGAAAAGTGCGATCGCAATTTTATTTTAAATAGTCAGCAATAAACTACAATCCCATCAAAATTTTCAGCCTGTCTTCAACTTCTGCTAGTGTCTCTGAAGAAACATTTCCCCAACATTTATCAAGACGTTCCACAGAGATTGATCTCACGTCTTCACATTTAATAAAACTTTGGGTTTTCATCCCTCCCTCTGGAGAATTAATTTTTACGTGAAAGGGGATTCCTTTATCTTTCGATGTAATAGGTAACACAACTACTAAACCAGATGCACCTTGATTAAATAGATCCACTGAAATAATTAAACAAGGGCGTTTACCAGCTTGTTCATGTCCGCGCACAGGATTAAGGTCTACTAGCCATATCTCTCCTCTAGCGATTTTTACCACTAACCTTCAACCCCGTCCGCTATAGTTTGCTCCCATAACTGTCTCTCAGAAACCTCCTCTTCCCACAGAGTTTCATTCTGCCTTAAAACAGTGAAAGCTTCATTGGCTCGTGTCAGAAACAAAGACCTGCGATAATTTTCAATAGCTCGATCTAAAATTGATTGAATTGTCTCACCAGAGTCCTCTACCATCGTTAGCAGAGTTTTGTGTGTGGTTTCACTGATACTAACTTTTAGTTCAGGCATGACTTTTTATAGTTGCTCACTGACATCATTATAGCAATTGCGAGGGCTAACGCATAAGATAAACTAGAAGAAAAATCATACTACTTGAGCGACTTTGATTATGTTTGCTGAAACATCCTCAAGATATGTAACACGCAATCCTGAAATTTTAGGTGGAGAGCCAATTATTACAGGTACTCGGACATCGATCCGTGCTATTGTTGGTTTATGGCGATTGGGAATTATGCCAGAAGAAATCCCTAATCATTTACCGTATTTAACACTGGCACAAGTATTTGATGCGTTGAGTTTTTATCTAGATCATCAAGCAGAAATTAATGATTATATTGAACGAAATCAAGTACCTAATGAATTAGTACATTCTGCTGTGAAAGCTACACGAAAAGATCATCCTCTTGCTAAATTTACAGGAATTTTAAGCGATGCAGAAGCAGCAGAGATAAAACAGTCAATTGCTCAATGTCGGCGGGTAAATGCAAATGAGTGGTAAAATTGCTTTGGATACCAAGGAGAGCAATATAAATCTATTATCGTGTTTGATATTAGGAGTTAATAATGCTGAATCAATTAGATCGCATTACTATTAATCCTCACATTTGTTTAGGACAACCAACAATTAGAGGAATGCGTATTACTGTAGCTTTTATTCTCAAATTACTAGCCAGCAAACTTTCAATTGAGGAAATTTTAGCAGCTTATCCAGAATTAGAGGAAGAAGATATTAGACAAACTCTCAACTATGCAGCTTGGACAGTTTCAGATAAAATGACCAGCATTCCTTCAGCATGAATAACCTACGTTTTATTGCTGATGTTCATATTTCCCCTCTTACAGTAGCATCGCATCCCATGAGATAAAATATTTAATATCGAAAAGAAGCTCAAAATATGACCATTCACCAACCCCGCTATAGTAAAGAAGAATTTGCCCAAATCGGTGAGCAAATCTACGAAATGCAAATACGCCCAAAAATAGAAGCAGGTAATCAAGGAAAAATTGTAGCTATTGATATTGAAACGGGAGATTTTGAAATTGATGCGAGTGAAATAGCAGCTTGCGATCGCCTAGAATCTCGTCACCCTGATGCACAAATTTGGATAGTTCGCATTGGTTCTCGTTATGTGCGTCGCTTTGGTGGACGGAATAAAATATCTATATGATTACAGGAATTGTAAACGACGATTTAGATGCAATTATACCACTGATAATTTTTGGGTCAGATAGTAAAATCTCTAGACAAAATGCAGTTATAGATACAGGTTTTAATGGTTGGCTTTCATTACCACAGGATTTAATTAATCAGTTAAATTTAAGATGGAAAAGGCGAGGACGCGCAATTCTCGGTGATGGTAGTGAATGCGTTTTTAATGTTTACGAAGCAGTTATAATTTGGGATGGAGTTCCTATCAAAATTCCCATTGATGAAGCAGATTCAGAACCTCTGGTGGGAATGTCATTGATGCAAGGATATCAACTGATAATTCAAGTTTTTGAAGGCGGTAGTGTAGAATTACGGAAAATAAATACAGTCTAAAGTCTATGAATATTAACCTAAAACCTATTCTCACTCGCCTAAAAACAGAACTCACTGACCTGTATGGCGATCGCCTACAAAACCTCACCCTCTATGGTTCTCAAGCGCGTGGTGATGCAGAACCCGGATCAGATATAGATGTGTTGGTAGTGCTGAAACCTCCCGTTAACCCAGGTGAAGAAATTAAACGCACAGGAAAGGCGATCGCTGATCTTTCCCTAGACTATGATGTTGTCATTAGCTGTCTTTTCATGGACGAAACCCACTATCAAACCGGCAACGGTTCATTACTCAGGAATATCCGTAAAGAAGGCGTTTTCCTATGACCGATGAACAACGGGAACTTCTACTCAAAGCTAAAGCGAGCAAGCGACAGAACAGATTGACCGCGCAGAACAATTTTTGTCCCAGGCAATTCAGATGATGGGTACAATATAAAATTGATGGAATGGACTAATAAACACTTTCATATATTTGAACCCTGAATAATTATGGATTGGCAAACTAGAATTACTATAGATCCAAACATCTTAGTCGGTAAACCTATCATCAAAGGAACACGACTAGCAGTAGAATTTATTATTGATCTTCTTGCCCAAGGCTGGAGTAATGAAGAAATTTTGCGTAATTATCCAGGTATTACTATTAAAGATATTCAAGCCTGTCTTGCCTATGCTAGTGCTTCCTTAAAATCTGAAAAAGTCTATGCTATTCCTGCCTAAATCATGCGTTTTTTAGCTAATGAAAATTTCCCCCTGGATGCGGTTGAAGCTTTGAGAGAAAACGGACATGATGTGGCTTGGATTAGAATAGACTCACCTGGTATTTCTGATCCTCAAGTATTAAGTCGCGCCCAAGCAGAAAACCGTATTCTCTTAACCTTTGATAAAGATTTTGGAGAATTGGCTTTTCGTTCACAGTTACCTGCTACAACTGGGATTATTTTATTTAGAATAAAAGCACCCTCTGGTGCAGTAGTAGCGGAAAAAGCTGTCAAAGCGATCGCTCTGCGTGATGATTGGTATGGTCATTTTAGCGTTGTGGAAGATGACAAAGTGAGAATGAGAACTCTGGTAAACTAACATCATATTCTCAGACTAAAGCGATACCTTCGGTAACGGCTGAATTATACTCAAGAGTTTTTCACAAGAAACAGCGATCGCCCTATCTGCAAAATAAAAAAATTCTCAAATTACCAAAACCAACTAAAAATCTGTGTAAAACTTTCTTCCCTTCGCTTCCTTCGCTTCCTACCCTTCGGGAACACCTCCGGTGAAAGTGTCTTCGTGGTTCATTACCTTAAAAATAAGAAAAGAACAAAAATCACCAAACATCTACATCATGAACTTCCGCGAAGAATTTAAACTCCTCCTCCGCGCCCGCTACCCCCTCATTTACATCCCCACCCACGAAGAAGAACGGGTAGAAACTGCTATCCGTGAAGAAGCGACAAACCAAGGAAACCGCCCCGTTTATACCTGGGATTTTGTGGATGGTTATCAAGGCAACCCCAACGATACTGGCTTTGGCAAACGCAACCCCCTGCAAGCATTAGAATTTATTGAAAAATTACCCCCTTCCGCCCCAGCAGTGCTAATTCTCCGGGATTATCACCGCTTTTTAGAAGATGTGGCGATCGCTCGCAAACTTCGCAACTTAGCCCGACTCCTGAAATCTCAACCGAAAAATATTGTTTTATTATCCCCACGCATTGCTATTCCCGACGATTTAACCGAAGTTTTAACCGTGGTGGAATTTCCCTTACCCGCAGCACCAGAAATAAAAACCGAGGTAGAACGCCTATTACAAGCCACTGGTAACGCACTTTCCGGTAAATTTATTGATGACTTGGTGCGTTCCTGTCAAGGGTTATCAATGGAACGGATACGCCGAGTTTTAGCCAGGGCGATCGCATCCCACGGAGAACTACAACCAGAAGACGTTGATTTAGTTTTGGAGGAAAAACGCCAAACTATCCGCCAAACCCAAATCCTGGACTTTTACCCCGCCACTGAGCAAATATCTGATATTGGGGGACTGGATAATCTCAAAGATTGGTTAATTCGTCGGGGTGGTTCATTCACAGAACGAGCGCGACAGTACGGATTACCGCATCCCCGTGGTTTAATGTTGGTGGGGATTCAAGGAACTGGTAAATCTTTAACAGCTAAGGCGATCGCCCATCATTGGCATTTACCTTTATTACGCTTGGATGTGGGGCGCTTATTTGGTGGTTTAGTCGGTGAATCAGAATCTCGCACCCGGCAAATGATTCAAGTTGCGGAAGCCCTTGCACCCTGTGTATTGTGGATTGATGAAATTGACAAAGCCTTTTCTGGTTTAGGTAGTAAAGGTGATGCAGGAACAACTAGCCGGGTATTTGGGACATTTATCACTTGGTTAGCAGAAAAAACTTCACCCGTGTTTGTCGTTTCCACCGCTAACGATATTCAAGCTTTACCCCCAGAAATGCTGCGGAAAGGGCGATTTGATGAAATTTTCTTTGTCGGTTTACCCACCCAAGAAGAAAGAAAAGCCATTTTTACTGTACACTTATCCCGCTTGCGTCCCCATAACCTCAAAAGCTATGACATTGATCGGTTAGCTTACGAAACTCCCGATTTTTCCGGTGCAGAAATTGAACAAACGTTAATTGAAGCGATGCACATTGGTTTTAGCCAAAATCGTGATTTCACGACCGATGATATTTTAGAATCGGCTAGTCAAATCATACCTTTGGCGCGAACTGCGGTAGAACAGATCCAAAAACTGCAAGAATGGGCAGCAGCAGGGAGAGCGCGTTTGGCTTCTAAGCATAATGCTTTAAGCGATCGCATTCAACGTCAAATGTAATAATATTTGGCTGGGGACTGGGGAAGAAGGTGACAGGTGACAGTGAAGAAGAACTTTCTATGATTTCTGATTCCTTGATCTCCTGACTCCTGTACGGGCGAAGTAGGGGCGAAGTAGGGGCGAAGCATTCGGAAAATAGCCTTTTGATAAAATGATAATTTGTCGCCCGAATGCTTCGCCCTTACAGGAAAATAGCCTTTTTATAAAATTGATAATTGGTTACCCGAATGCTTCGCCCCTACGACTCCTGACTCCTTGATCTCCTGACTCCTGACTAAAAAATATGAAAATAATTTCTGGATTTTTTAAACTTATACTTGGTTTTGTATTAGCGATCGCAGTTTTATTAGGTAGCGGACTGACAATAGCTCTCTATTTTGTTAATCGTACCGCCATTCCTCCCGAAAAACCCATGTTTGCTAATGATAGTCCCAAACCCAAAGCGAACAAACCAAAAGTCACACCAGTAAAAGCTACTACCACACCTAAACCTAGTCCTACTAGCAGTCCTAAACCTAGTCCTAGTCCTACTCCTACTCCCACTGAATCACCTGATACCTTACCACCAGGAGCTTACCAAGCTATTGTAACTTGGCCGCAAGGTTTGAGTATGCGAGATAAACCAGCCTCAGATGCACAAAGTATTGGTGGTGTTGGTGGTAATCAAAAAGTCATCATCTTAGAAGAAAGCGCGGATAAAAATTGGCAAAAAATTCGCATTGCAGGTACTGATCAAGAAGGTTGGGTAAAAGCTGGTAATACTAAACAAGTTGAAGAATAATTCTTGATCTTTAGCAAACAGGGAACAGGGAGTTCACTTTCAATTTGATCATGATTAAATTGACAATGATAAATGTGAACCTTGCTGATTTTTATTTACTTCAATCCGGGCTTGAAATGCTTCTTTGAGGTGAGGAATGTGTGTGACAGTGAGAATACAAGCAAAATCAGCAGCGATCGCATTTATGGCCGCAATCAGGCGATCGCACCCTTCTGTATCCTGTGTACCAAATCCTTCATCTATAATCAACAACTGCAACGCCGCACCCGCACGCTGGGCTAATAATTTTGCTAATGCTAAACGAATCGCAAAATTAATTCTAAATGCTTCTCCACCCGAATAAGTTTCATAAGCTCGTGTACCCCGCGCATCAGCAATTAAAATATCTAAGGTATCTATCAACTTGGCATTTTTCCGCGTTGACTTACCACTTCTTCCCGCTTTCTGAGTAACAAATTGTACGTGCAGTTGATTGGCACTCAACCGCGCCAGGAGTAGATTTGTCTCAGCTTCTAGTTGGGGTAACAGATTTTCAATCATCAAAGCTTGGATACCATTTTTACCAAATGCTTGCGCTAATTCCTGATATACCCGTTGTTGCTGTTTACAATCTTGTAATTGCTCTTGTTCTTGCTCATATTGATTTTGCAACAGTTCTAACTGATGTACTTGTTGTTCTAAACGCCCCAAATAAGCGATTTTTTCATCCATTTCTCGGCGAAAAATGGCTATTTTCTGTTCTAAATCATGAATTTGCTCAACAGGATTCTCACTAGCTTTTAATTGCTCTACAATACTATCCATTTCAATGGCAAGTTTTTGTTTATCTGCGGTTCTGCTATTATAAGCATTTGTTAAATCCTCCAATCTTTTCTGTAGTTGGGGATATTCTTGTTGAGCAGATAAAAACTGCTGATAGGGTAACTGCCAAGATTGAAACTCTTTAACACCTTTACGAATATTACTATGTTGCTCGGAACTGTAAGCAATTTCTGTAATTTGGGTTTCTAGTGCTAATATTCCTCTTGCTATCTCTGAATTTGTTTGTTCTGATGCTATTTGCGCCTTCAATTCCTCAATCATAGCTTGTAGCTCTGGTTTTCTCGCTGCTATTTGAGCTTGTTTTTTCTTGGCATCTTTAATCTGGACTTGTTTAATTTCTGCCCATCGTAAGTTTTCTACTACACTTCTAGCTAAAGCATGATCTTGTTCATTGTAATTTAGTTGTTTGATATATTCATCTAACTCTTGAATTTCTGCCTGTTTATCAGGTGCATAATCACCTTCTAAAACCCTATGTAACTTTTCTTTTTCTGTTAAAACCTGTTTTAGTTGCGTTTGCAGTTCAGCCGACGCTTGTAACTGGGCTGCTAATTTCCCCTTTTTTTCCCTTAAAGCGTCATAATTTGCTACTTGCTGCGATATTTCTCGATATTCCTGCCTTAATACTTGAATTTCTCGGTCAGAAACTGCCATCTGTTCCCGCAGTACCCAAAATTGCCCTTGAGTATCTTCATATTCTATTTGGGTTTTTTGTATTACTCGATGCCAGTGATTTTCATCTAAAGGATGTTCACACAAGGGACACAAAGCATTAGGATTTTGAAGAAGTTGTATTTTTTGTTCTAAGTCTCCTAGTAATTTTTCGTAGTCTTTTTGATGAGCTTGTAAACGTTCTATAAAATGGCGACGTTCATGGCCTTTGTCCTGTACCCTTTGCAAATAAACTCGCTTCTTCTCCAATTCTTCAATTTGTAAATCTACTTCTATCACATCTTGTTGTAACTGAGATTGTTTGCGAATTTTAGATTCAATTTGATTTTCTGTAACTTGTAACTGTTCTAAACTTGCTAATAATCTACTATGGATACGTTCTAATTCAGTTTGTAAATTTGCTCTTTGTTCTAATAAAGGTTTGACTTGTATTTGCAAATTTTCTAAAGAGTTAAGATGCTCACGTGCAGCAGATAATTGAGATAAAGCTGTTTCAATTTCTCCAGACTTTTTCAAAATTGGTTTGATTTCTTGTTGTTCTTTTTCTAAATTATTTAATTCAGCCTCTGCTGCTTGTATTTTGCGTTCAATAGATTGAATTTGTTTATCCAGTTGTTGTTGTTGTTGTTGTCTTAAAGTAATAGCGCGGGTATGTTGTTCAAACTTAATAGCAAAAACTTCTTCTTGAGATTGCAAAGTTTGAAATTGAGAGTATCCAGCTTGAATTTGGTCGGATTGATGTAAAATAGATTCTAAAGCAGCCAATTGGGATTTGACAGCTAACTTGTCTTGATCTAGGCGATCGCAATCTTCACTAAGATTTTGATATTGCTGTCTGACAAAACTCAGTTTTTCCTCTAAATTTTGGCGTTGACTTTGAATAACTTTCAAACTTTGTAATTGAATATTATCAGCAGCTTGCTGTTGTTGCAGATGATTGAGTTGAACTTCTAACTCTGCTTTTTCTGCTGTAGTTGCTTCTCGTTGTTGAAGTTGAGATTTAATATTATCCAAAGAACGTTCTAACTCTTCCGCCCGTCCTTTATACTGTTTAGAATTATCCTTAGCCTTTTCTGCCAAAAGATCATATTGATTAAGTTTTAATAATTCCGCTAGAATTTCCTTCCGTTCCGTGGGACGCTTGAGCATGAACTCATCCGCCCGACCTTGACGCAGGTAAGCAGAATTAATAAAAGTCTCATAATCAAGCTTGATATGTTGTAAAATCACATCTTGGGTTGCTCGCATCCCCTTACCAGTCAGAGGACGAAAACCAGCGGGAGTTTCAATTTGAAATTCCAAAACGCTAGTTGCACCCCGGACACGAGTACGAATCACCCGATATTTTTGTAAATTATTGTAGAAAGTAAAATCTACTCTGACTTCTTTTGCGCCAGAATAAATCACATCATCTTCAACAGTAGCACGACTTTCACCCCAAATAGCCCAAGTAATAGCTTCCAGAAGAGAAGATTTACCCGCACCATTAGAACCACAAATACAAGCCGTATGCAACCCGCCAAAATCTAAAGTTGCATCACGGTAACTCAGGAAGTTTTTTAGGATCAGTTGAACTGGAATCATTGAGGCTATAGTGCCATATCTACAATTTCTATTATTAACAGTACAGATGCACCTTGTGTGAGTTTACAGCAATTTTCAGGTAAATAAACCACATTTTGATTTAGGTTTCTGATTTAGGTTTCGCGTCAACAATGTAGGGGCGTTCGCGAAGCGTGCTGGAAGCATCAGCATTCGGATGATAGTCTTAGGTAAAAACCGATAATTAATTGTCCGAATGCTTCGCCTTTACTGTGGTCTAAAGACATGAAAACTGCTGTCACCATATAGATATTAGCTTTCTAGTCTGGAAAACATCTGATTACAAAAATTTATAACTAACTAGGGAATAGGGAATAGGGAACGGGGAAAAGCCACCGCTCTTGATAACTTTTGTAACTTGTACATCAGTGCTATAAATCATCTATCAGATTCAGGATTCACCATATTCATAATCTTATCCTGAGATTCTAATTGCTTATGTCAAATTAAAGATGTAAAAAATGTTTTTTTGGTTTTAAATGTTGAATATTGCTCAAATTTGTTACATTAAACCCACAGCAACAAAATATCTGTTGTCGTCATAATTCATGTAGGAGTGAATGTAAATACTATGTTTCTACGTAAACATCTTATTTGTGTACCAAGTCTAGCCACCCTGACAGTTTTAGGTAGCAGCGTTTGTGCAACTGCTCAGACAACCCATCCAGAGGCCGCTGTCATCTCTAATCACCAGGAAAGCACAGAACTTAACACCACTGTGTCTAAAATACAGCAATTTCCCAACGCCGCTACTCTAAAAACGGCTAATCGGACAATTATACCCATTCCAGGGACAGTAGCGACCTCATCAACAATCTTGACTTCTGAAGATACAAAGCCTACTTCCCAACCATCTGCGGCTCAAGTAGCACAGCCGAAAGAAATAGCACAAGCAGATATTGATTTAGGAAGACCTACCCGTGGTGGTAGTAGCTATGTTGGCGTTGCTGGCAATATTGGGTTAAGTGGCGGATCTTCAACCTTGGGCGATGGTAATTTTACAGTCATCAGCAAAGTTGGTTTCACCAGGACTCTATCAGTTAGACCATCGGCAATTTTAGGAGATGATACTGTATTTCTCGTTCCCCTAACTTATGATTTTTCCTTCCAGCCCATAGGAGATCCATTTAGTGAACCTTTACCTATAGCTCCTTATGTGGGAGTTGGTGCAGCTATTAAAACTGGTAACAACTCAGAAACTGCTGTCATGGTGACAGGTGGAGTTGATATACCTCTAAATAATAGATTCACTGCCACAGCCGCTATCAATGCAGGATTTTTTAATCAAACTGATGTCGGTTTATTAGTTGGTGTTGGGTACAACTTTGGTGGATTCTAAGTAGGTTAACTACCCAGATCCTCAACTTCTTTAAAAAGTCGGGGATCTATCCAGTATCCAGTATATTAACGTTTTATTTCTTGCAAGGCAGCAATAAAAACATCAATTTTTGAACGCGTATTATAAAAATATAAACATTATTATCTATAAAAAATTATCTATAAAAAGTAAATTAATACTTATTTCTAGAGATAGAGTTAATGCAAAAAAACAGAGTTTACCGTTAAAGAATCAGGAATTTTACAAAAATAAGTTACTTCCAAATACAAAAAGATATAAATATTTCATTTCTTGTGGTGCGGGCATCCTGCCCGCTAATTATACAGGTTATACAGGGCAGACAGGATGCCTACCCCACAACATGAGATACTTGATTAAATAGGAATAATTATGGTTGGACGTATAGTTAAAAACTTCAGCTTTAAGGAAATCAAAAAAACAGACGACGGTGCATTATCTATTGGTCAATTTACTAATGTTCCTGATATTAACCCACCACAACCACCTGGCAATATTGCTAATTGGTTTTTAGGTACACGGGCGGAAAATGGAACAGAATTTAAACAACTTATTGCCCAAGCTGTAGATCATATTATAGATTATCGGCAAAGTTATTTACCAGGTGATCCAGAAACAATTACTCAGGATGTTAAAGCTTCTCTGGAATATCAAGCAGGAATGCAAGCTTTAAGGGATGCCTACAATCAATTGTTACAGCATTTGCGAGAATATGGTACGCCATTTTTTAGTATGCGTTATCAAGGTCATATTCTTTGGGATACCACCATACCAGGAATGCTTGGTTATTTTGCCGCAATGCTGCATAATTCCAATAATGCCACCATTCAAGCTTCTACTGCTACCACTTTATTAGAATTACAGGTAGGGCGTGATTTATGTGCAATGATTGGTTTTCCTGAAACCGATAAAATTGAACCTTGGTGTCATATTACTGCTGATGGTTCTATTGCTATTAATGAGGCGACTTGGGCAACAAGAGAATTAAAATTCTTTCCTTTTGCTGCGAAAAAAGCTTTACAAAAACAACCAGTATTAGCTAAAGCTAAAGCATTAGAAATTAAAATTGCTGATGGTAGTCAACCAAAATTATTAGAAGCTACTTCTTGGCAATTATTTAATATTTGCATGGATGATATTTTGGCTTTACCACAGCGAATTTGGGAATTATGCGGTGAAAGTGAAAATATCAAAGATGTTTATGATGTTTGGGATTTAATTATTCCTTATAATCTTAATGTTCGGGGCTGGTTGGAAATGACTCGTTCTTGTTTTGAGGATGTGGGGGAAATAAAAATGATTGCCCC
This sequence comes from Sphaerospermopsis sp. FACHB-1094, assembly GCF_014696195.1. NCBI lineage: Bacteria > Bacillati > Cyanobacteriota > Cyanophyceae > Nostocales > Aphanizomenonaceae > Sphaerospermopsis > Sphaerospermopsis sp. FACHB-1094. The sequence continues at coordinate 63,589 of NZ_JACJPT010000006.1, forward strand.
ATCCTCTAAACATTATGCTTGGCCAAAAGCAGCAGCAGTTAATGGTATTGGCACAGATAATTTAATTGATATTTTTGTTGATGCTGATGCCAGATTAGATTTAGGAAGGTTAAATCAAACTTTAAATCAATGTTTAGAAAATCGCCATCCAATATTGTTAACTTTAGCAGTTTTAGGCAGTACAGAAGAAAGTGCAGTTGATCCCATAGATGAGATTTTAGAATTAAGAGAAACCTACAGGAAAAAGGGTTTAGAGTTTAATATTCACGTTGATGCTGCTTGGGGTGGTTATCAAATTTCTACTATTCGCCGTGATTATAGTTTTGAGGAACAAAAATCACCTTTATTTATTGATGATTATAGTCAAGTAATGTTTAATGAACACACTATCAGGCAGTTTAAACACCTTCGAGATTGTGATTCTGTTACTATAGATCCTCACAAATCTGGGTATATTCAATATCCGGCTGGTGGTTCACTTTATCGTCATAGTTTATTAAAACATTTGACAACTTTTACCGGGACTTATATTGGCGGTTCTAAATCTATTCGTCCTCTAGAACCATCGGTAGGAATTTACGGTTTAGAAGGTTCAAAACCAGGAGCAGCAGCAGCTTCTGTTTTTCTTTCTCATCAACTAATTCGTCCTTCTGTAAGTGGCTACGGTAAGATTATTAATCAAGCGATTTTTAATAGTAAGTTGTTTTATTTGCGGTTACTTTTTATGTCCGCAGAAACAGATAATTTTATTGTTGTTCCATTACCACGTTTACCTATTGATCGCAGTGATATTAGTGATTATATTAATGGTGAACATGAGCATTATATAGCCCATTTGCGTCAACATCTCCAGGGAAAAAATCAAAGTCAAATACTTGCAGATCCGGAAGCTATGGCATTATTGCGGGAAGTTGGACCGGATCAAAATATTCTCAGTTACGCCTTTAATTTCAAACATTGCGATCATCGTCTGAATGATAACGCTGATTTATTTAATGAGTTGAATAATCAAATTTATGATCGTTTTCACATTCATTACTACCAAAGTGGTGAAGCTGAAAATATTCACAAATACCAATTCATGCTAACTAGAACTATTTTTAGATTGGCAGATTATGGTGAGACATTTATTAATAATTATGCTCAACGTTTGGGACTAGCAACCACTCCAGAGGAAATGTCAATTTTGCGATCAGCAGTGATGGATCCTTATTTAAGTGATTTACCCAATGGGGGATCATTTTTTGATGAAATTATTGAACTGATTCGCCAAAATGTAACTGAAATTATTGAACAAAATTTTCGTTAATTGAAAATCAATACAGGATTTTATAAAATAAATACAGCAGTTTCTAGGTAGATGAGGTACATCATTAGGAAGAAATTTGCTGTAATTTAATTTTGGCAAATAAATTGTTTTTGGTAGTAGTAAGCTGTTACACAGCTAAATTGTATAATCCTAATATTCTGAACTCTTGTGGAACAAGCCTCTTGCCTGTTCCACGTATAAAAATTCAATGCACAACAGCTTACCAGGAAAAATGTTTACTGAGGACTAACTTTGTCTATCACCTTTATTTTACCCTCATCTCCTACTGTCCAAACATCATAAACACCAACTACATCACCGTTAGCATCAACATCTACATTACCGCTTGCACCTTGGTAGTTGATTTTTTGCCCTTCTTTCAGTAGTTTCAGTCCTTCACAGACATCACTAACTTCTGTTCCTTCACCAGCAGCAACTTCTCGAAGTTTACCAGCAATACCGACACCTGTATTTTCTTTAGCAGCTTGGGCTGATAATACCAACAAAGCTGCTGCATCCCAAGCTTGAGGTGCATATTCTCCTGGTGTTCCGCCTTTTTTCTCTTGCCACAATTTCTTAAAGGCTGCTAATGCTTTACCATCAGAACCAGGAACAGTACCAATAGCCCCAGTTAACAGATATTTGCCATCAGGACCTTTACCTACTTGTTCCGGGAAAGCATCTGATTTTACTCCGTCAGTCAGCATGATCTGTACTCCCTTAGCTACACCTTGCTGGTAAGCAGCTTTGAGGAATAAACTACCTGTTTCGGCATACATGACTGCTAATACCGCATCTGGTTTACCTGCAAAAGCAGCAGCAGCTTCAGTATCAAAGGTTTGGGCTTTGGGATCGTAACGAACTGGTTTATCTTTATTAACTATTGTTCCACCTAATTTTTCAAAAGTTTCTACAAATGCTTTTTCAAAACCTACACCATAGTCGTTGTTGATGACGACCGTAGAAACTCGTTGAAAACCTTTTTTCTTAGCAAGTTGGGCTAAAGCTAATGCTTGGTAAGTATCTGGGGGAGCAGTCCGCGCCCAAAATCCTTGAAAATCGCCTTTTTGCGCTTTTTCGGTAAATACGGGACTGGTGCTACCAGGGGAAATTAACATGACTTTGTTAGGGGTAGCAACGGAAATGGCAGCGGTAGAAACACTACTAGCAAATGAACCCACGACACCAGCAACTTTATCTACTGTTGCTAGTTTGGTCATACCTGCTGCACCAGCTTTAGGATCTGTTTGATCGTCTACTTCTATTAATGTGACTGGTTCTCCGTTGACTCCTCCACAAGCGTTGACGGTTTCTACCAGTAGGGGAACTGAACCAACCATTTGTTGACCGATGGAAGCTAAGTCACCTGTTGTTGGTAATAAACTACCAATTTTCAAACCTTTAGCACTGCTGGTTGTTGTGGTAGTGCTGGCTTCTGGGGTAGTTGTAGTTCCGTTTGTGCCTGTATTATTTGTTGTAGTGGTATTTTCACAAGCAGCCATGAACAAACTACTGGCTATAGTTACTAAACTCAAGGCTAGGGAAACACTCAATTTTGGCATATCTTCCTTTCACTCCTCTATGTTGAGGAGCTTGAAAATCAATTATTAAACTAACTGATTAGTTTAGCTGGTTAATGGCTCAAACTCCACAAGCTAAATATTAACATTAAGTTTTGGAAATCTAGGAATGAGTATTTATTATCAAGGAATTGCCTTGAATTCTTTTCCGCAACTAGAGTTTTTATAATTTGTAAACGGAGAGGGAGGGATTCGAACCCTCGGATGGACCTTACGATTCCATCAACAGATTAGCAATCTGCCGCTTTCGACCACTCAGCCACCTCTCCAGAGGTAACACTATACTATATTAGCAGTGGTTTTTTGGTTCGTCAAGAGATATTTTGTGATTTGTCAGGGAACAGGGGACTGGTGACTGGTGACTGGGGACTGGGGAAGAAAATTTTAGATTTTAGATTTTAGATTTTAGATTGGAGATCACAAAAACAATCCAAAATCCAAAATCCAAAATAAAAAACTCCTGCCTTCTGCCTCCTGCCCCCTGCCTCCTTCTATAGCACTTGCGATCGCATCCAAGCAACTGGTAAGGTGCGTAATTTTTGCCACTGGGGAACATAAGCACGTTGACTGAAAACTTCATAATCATTGCGCTCAATTACATCTAAAATCTGTCCATAGAGCATAGATGCTGCCCACACTGGCCAACGGGCATCCGGGTCAAGATAAGTAATTCCCTTATCGGCTTTAGTATAAAATTCCCTAGCTCGTTCAATTTGAAACCGCATTAGGGAACGCCAACGTTCATCTAATACACCTTGGAAAAGTTCTTCTTCGCTATAGTTGAATTTAGCCAAGTCTTCTAGGGGAAGATAAATTCTACCCCGACGTGCATCTTCGCCCACATCACGAAGAATGTTAGTTAGTTGGTTGGCGATACCCAGGGCGATCGCTTCATCTATGGGTAAATAGGGTTTTTGATTTCGATGCCAAGGGGCGGTATAGATGCTGGTATCTACACCCATAATCGTGGTTGACATCAAGCCCACAGTGCCAGCAACGCGGTAGCAATAGAGATACAAATCCTCAAAGGTTTCATAGCGACTGCGGTATAAATCCATGCGCTGACCCGCAATCATATCCCGAAAGGGTTGAATATCCAAAGGGAAATGTTGCAGGGTATCTACTAAAGCGACATCGTAATTATCTAATGGGTGTCCAGCAAAAATTGAGTCCAGCTGCTTTTCCCATAGTTCTAAAGTTTCTGGGGTGGTTCTAGCAGCAGCAGGACCATCGACTAATTCATCTGTACGGCGACACCAAGCGTATATTGCCCAAACAGATTGACGCTTTGCCGGACTCATCAGCAATGTACCCAGGTAAAAGGTTTTGGCGTACTTGGCTGTGAGTTCTTGGCAAAGTTTGTAGGACTCGTCTACAGAGACCAGCGTTTTCATGCGCGGGGGTGAATCAGGCAGTTGCAGCATTCGTTGCGGGCGGTCGAGTTAGCGTTTGCAGGTTGGAAGTATTGGCTACCGATGGCGCTTGAGAGATCGCCTGTGCTGTTAGCTTACCAGAAAGCACTGCACCTTCCATACTGCCTAAATAGCGTTGCATGGTATAACTTCCGCTTAAAAAGAAGTTGGCTATAGGGGTTTTTTGGTCTGGGCGGTACTGTTGACGACCAGGGGTAGCTGTGTAAACTGAACGGGGCGTTTTGACGACATGAGACTTCAGCAGTTTTGCTGGGTTGTCTCCTGTAAAGTGGTCAGGGAAGAGTTTTTCCAACTCGGCCATAGTAGCGGAGATGATTTCCTCGTCAGATTTGCTAATCCAGTCTTTGGCAGGTGCGAGAACTAATTCCAGCATTGACCGATCCGGGTTAGCATATTCCCGACAGGTGTTACTCATATCAGCATAAACGCTGAGGAGGGGCGATCGCGAAAATAATAGATGATCAATATCTGTTAATTTCCGATCAAACCACAAATGCAGGTTAATTACTGGTACACCTTCTAAACCGTCTAATTTCTGGAAAAATTCCATTTTTTTCCAAGGTTCTGGCAACATCACTTTTAATGGGTCAACCGACATGGCTGAAACGTAAAAGTCTGCTGTTACTATTTCATCTGGTTTTCCATCTAAACCCCGCAGCAAGAAACCTTTAACTGTACCATCGGAGTTCAGCAAAATCTCTTTTAGGGGCGCATTGAGTCTGACTTCTCCACCCCGTTTGGTAATGTAATCTACGATGGGTTGGCAAAGTCTTTCTGTGGGTGAACCATCCAAAAAGGCAATTTTTGATCCGTACCGTTCTTGTAAAAACCGATTGAGGGCGGTTAATAAAATTGTAGAGGAAACTTCTTCAGGGTTGATAAAAGTTAAGGCTTTGGAAGCAGCAATAAATACATCACTAGCGACTCTTTCACCTATACCTTGTCTTTTTAACCATTCAGCGAAGCTGTATTTGTCCATGTCCTCTACATACTGTTGACCCCGCACGATGGCAGGAAACAAACCAATGGCAAAACGGATCTTTTGTTCCCAGGTCAACATATCATTGTTCCGCATAATGGAAGCAATGATGTTAAATGGTGAGGGAATGTCAGGAACATCAAAACGGGAGAGAGTTCCTGGTTTATCTGGTTGGTTAAAAATCAGGGTATGCTGTTTCCACTGGAGTCGGTCTTCAATACCTAACTCTTTGAGTAGTTGTAACATATTGGGATATGCCCCAAAGAAGGCGTGTAAACCGGTTTCGTACCAGTCACCATCAGAGTCTTTCCACGCTGCTACTAAACCACCGAGTACATCCCTCCGTTCTAAAACAATGGGAGTGTAACCCTCATCTACTAGATATTTAGCGCAGGAAAGTCCTGCTAAACCAGCGCCGGCAATAGCTACTCGCATTTAAACCTACTGTTTTCAATATTTCTTAATAGTTTTGTCGTTTTCATTATACTTTGCATTCTGTTACATTTGGCATGGCTTTGGGAAATTGGTGACTGGTGACTGGTGACTGGTGACTGGTGACTGGTGACTGGTGACTGGTGACTGGTGACTGGTGATTGGTGACTGGTGATTGGTGACTGGTGACTGGTGACTGGTGACTGGTGACTGGTGACTGGTGACTGGTGACTGGGGAAACAGGAAATATTTACTTTCTCCTGCCTTCTGCCTTCTGCCTCGTGCCTTCTGCCTTCTGCCTCGTGCCTTCTGCCTTCTGCCTCGTGCCTTCTGCCTTCTGCCTTCTGCCTCCTGCCTTCTGCCTTCTGCCTCGTGCCTTCTGCCTTCTGCCTCGTGCCTTCTGCCTTCTGCCTTCTGCCTCCTGCCTCCTGCCTCCTGCCTCCTGAATATGAAAGATTTACAAAAATTTGGTAATCATTTAATTCTTGGTGTTTCTGGTACAACTCTTAGTGATGATGATAAGCGGGCATTGAGTGAGTTAAAACCCGTGGGGGTGATTTTTTTCGCTAAAAACTTTCTTGATGGTGTTCCTTATCCAGTTTGGTTAGAGAAGTTTAAAGATTTACTTAAACAAATTAAAGAATATACTGAACGGAAAACTCTATTTACCAGCCTCGATCATGAGGGTGGAAGGGTTGTCAGAACTCCATTTCCTATTACTCGTTTTCCTTGTGCTTATTTGGTGAAGTCCCAAGCTTATCAAGTAGCCAAAGCTACATCTATAGAATTAAAATCACTGGGAATTAATCTTTCTTTTTCCCCTGTCGCTGATATTTTTTCCAACCCCCAAAACCCCATTATTGGTTCTCGCGCTTTTGGTATCACTCCCAAAACTGCTAGTCAGAGTGCGCGGGAATATTATCAAGGACTCAGGGAAGAGGGTATACTTGGTTGTGCTAAACACTTTCCTGGACACGGAGACACTAGCACAGATTCTCATTTAGAGTTACCAATATTAAATTTAAGTTTAGAAGATTTACGAAACAGAGAGTTAATCCCTTTTCAAGCATTAATTCAGGAACAAATACCGCTAATTATGACAGCACATATTTTGTTCCCGCAAATTGATCCAGAAGTTCCAGCGACATTATCTAAAACTATTTTAAATCACATTTTACGCCAAGAATTAAATTTTAAGGGCGTGATTGTTTCTGATGATTTAGATATGAAAGCTGTTGCGGATATGTTCATGCGTCCGGGAACAGTAGCACGGGCTTTTAATGCTGGATGTGATTTATTTATAGTATCACGAAATATCAATTCTTCCTCTCTAGAAAGAACCTATAAAATAGCCGAAGATTTTACTCATTGTTTGAGTAATGGTAGTTTAAATGAAGAAATAGTAGAAGCTGCTAGGGCAAGAGTCGAAAATTTATTAGAAATTACACCTCAATATCCAGTTTATCAACTGGAGAAAGAGGTTTTATTCAATCATGCAGAGTTAGCTATTACTTGCTGTTTTGAGTAAACATCTGGTTATATAGCGTTTCCCAGTCTCATGAGGTACACCCTAATTTATTTACTGTTCCCAATTCCCAATTCCCAATTCCCAATTCCCTAAGATAAAAAACTCTGTACCTCACTAACTTGGTAAATGCTATAAAGTAGAGACGTTCCATGGAACGTCTCTACAACTTCTCAAAGAAGTCGGGTATCTGGTTATTCATGAATTGGATTAAAAGCGGGATTTATTTTTAGTAGTTGAATCTTAGTGGAAGAAGCCTATAAATAGGACATGCTGAGAAAGTCTTTCCATGAGGGGATAGGAGTCAGGAGTCAGGAGTCAGGAGTCAGGAGGAAGTTTGAAAATTCCTTTTCCATCTCTCGAAATACCAAAAAATGCACACTTTTTCACGTATACCCTTCAAAACCCTTGCACTTTTTTCCTATTTATCAGCCTCAAACTTTTGATTTATCTGCGTTTTGCATTTTTTCAGCAAACCCTAAATAAATCAATTTTGCTAGTCTTCCCAGCCTTGGTATTGGGCTAACAACGCTTCCTTATCTGTGATGCTACCAACTTCTGGGGGACTCAAGTAAGCAATACCCAATGCTTTGAGATATCTGCTGTAATTGAACTTACTTTTATCCTCTTTACCACCTTGTTCACCTTGTTCACCTTGACCACCGTTAATATTAGCAGCAAGTTCAGGAGTGAGTTCAGCAAATAATTCATTTTTGATGTTTAACATCAGTTTTTCTCCAAAATTCACCTGGGAAATAACGTTAGTTGAAAAATGATTTTTGTTATTCAACTAATCGCTTGATTTCTATAGTAAGTTTCATAATTTTTAATTACCTCCGAATTAGATAATTTAATTTAGGTACTAATTTTAATATTGTCCAACTGCTGCGAGTTATTGAGATTAATATAAAAATTCTCTGACATATATAACGTAAAGTTTACGTTTTCAGCAAATGAGTTTTGGCTGATTTGTCAATAAGCGAGTTATTGAGAAATCAGTTAAAAATATTAGCTGTTAAATGCTGTAACTATTGTGTGGTAATGCTTCCAATATTTGCACTTAGTAATATCAATTTTTCTATCTCAGTAATATTTGGATGCAAGCTGGTTATGGATTAAGCTTTAGATGAGAAAATGCAACATTTATTAATATAAGAAGATATTTTAAAAGTCCTCATGGTGTATCACATATTTTTAGATCCCCTTTTCAAGGGGGTTGGGAGGATCAAAACCTGATTTGTAAACAAACATATAAAAGTATTTACAACCAAGCAGCATACATAGTAAGACCAGTATCACCCACACACGACTAACTGGTAACACTACTGGTAATGCTACCAAAGGATAAATTTGTGTTTGAAAAAAGAACCTTAAATTTAGCTATATCATTAGACATTTCCACAATAGAATGTATTAGACTTCTCCGAAAAAGATGTAGCGACAATTCATGAATTGTCCCTACGAATGGGTTTCAGGTTATGCTTATGTAATTTTCGGAGATATCTATTAATTTGTCATAATTTGTAGGGGCGAAGCTTATGGGCGATAATTTAACGGAAAAATCAGACATCTAGATATCCCATAAGCTTCGCCCTGCCCCCATAAATAGGTTCCATAATTTCCTTTCTGGAGATGTCTATTCTGTTTTGTCGGTGATGTGGGTTATGATCCCGATGATATGTACAATCTTGACACTCTGCGGTCTAAAGACACGCAGATTCTTTAAGACTTGCTCAAAAGGGATAGTCAATTATCCCCCTACGCGCTCAAAACAACTACCAGTACGACAGGTATTGCAATTGCGTTTACTTTTATGTTTCTTTGCTTTCCGAGTCCATCAAATTTTGGCGGTATTACACTCCATATTTGCCTTTGCTTGTTTACCCAGGCTGCGGTCAAATGCCGAGACGAGATAAATCAGGGGTTTCTCCTGATCAAAATACTTCTTCGTGTAGATGGTTGTTCCTACTCGCAGTCCAATCATATCATATTCGCGGCGAATAAATTCGCCGTTGGCACTTCCTCCACTGTAAGATAGCCAAGTGGCTTCCGTGCCTTTCGGCGATTTTCTTGTGAATATAGATTTGAAGATGGTAAAAAAATCTATGGTTTTTACTTTAACCCATGATCATAATTAATTCTATACTTTTCGGTTAAGGTTTTGTACGCTATGCCCAAACGCCTCTTAGTGGTTGAATCACCCGGTAAAGTCAAAAAACTGAGTCAAATTCTCGGTACAGATTGGATAGTTCGTGCTAGTTGTGGACATATCCGCGAACTCAGTAACGAGGGTGAAGATTCGCTAGGATTTACAATAGAAGGTAACAGTGTCCGCTGCCATTATATCCCCCGTGACCAACGCGCTAAAGAAACCATTCAACAACTTAAAACTGCTGTTAAACAAGTTGATGAAGTCATTTTAGCAACGGACCCAGATAGAGAAGGAGAAACCATTGCTTGGCATCTCAAAGAAACCCTGGGATTAAGAGAACCCAAGCGAGTAGTTTATACTGAGATTACACCATCGGCGGTTAAAAGTGCGATCGCTCATCCTAGAAAACTTGATTCTAACTTAATCGGTGCGGGATTATGTCGAGATTGTCTCGATAAGCTAGTAGGATACAAAGGTAGTCCTCTAGTTTGGGCATTAAATAATGGTGCAAAAAGCGTCGGTAGAGTACAAAGCGCGACATTACACCTCATTTGTCAGCGCGAAAGAGAAATACAAGTATTTGTCCCCCAAGATTATTGGAGTGTGTGGGTAGATTATCAAGAAGGATTTCGCGTTTTTTACAAAGGTACAGCTAACACTCCCACAGAAACACCAAAAACGGAAACGGAAACCCACGATGATGCAGCTAGTAATAACCCAGACAAACCAGAATCTAAGCGGGTTTTATCAGAAGCAGAAGCAGATAGATTAGTTGCAGAAGCCAAACAACATCCCCATCAAGTCATCCAAGTTGAAGGTAAACTCACCTATCGTCAACCCCCTCCACCTTTTACTACTTCCACCCTACAACAAGCAGCCGGATCTAAACTGAAATTTGCCCCGGAAAAAACTATGCAGGTGGCACAGAAGCTATATGAGGCGGGTTTAATTACCTATATGCGAACAGATTCAGTGATGTTAAGTCCTGAATTTTGTGCCAGTGCGCGTAAATGGTTAGAAGATCATGATCCGCAAAACGTACCACAACAAGTAACAAAACATCGTAGTAGCAAAACAGCACAAGAAGCACACGAAGCAATTCGTCCTACAGATGTATTTCGTCCGTCGGTACAGTTACGAGCAGAATTACCTGAAGATGAGTTTAACCTGTATGTGATGATTTGGAAAAGAGCAGTTGCGTCTCAATGTCGTCCCGCACAGGTGAGAAAGACTTTAATAATTACTCAATCAGGTAATATTTTATGGCAAGCTAGGGGACAAGTTGTAGAATTTTATGGTTATGCGAAATATTGGCCTAATTTGGGTAAAGATGCCGTTTTACCAATTGTACAACAGGGGCAAAAATTAACTTTAGAAAATGCCGGACATGAAAAGAAACAAACCCAACCACCACCAAGATATAGTGAACCAAAACTGGTACAATTAATGGAAAGAAAAGGTATTGGTCGTCCTAGTACCTACGCGCCTACAGTGGCTACATTAAAGAAACGTAATTATATTGAATTAATAAAAGATCATCTTCATCCTACAAGTTTAGGGTTAGAAGTTGATGAGTTTTTACAAAAGGCATTACCGGATTTATTAGAAGCAGAATTTACCGCCAAGATGGAAGCCGAATTAGATAAAATTGCTGAAGGTAAAAATTCCTGGCAATCTTATTTAACTACTTGGAATGAAAGTTATTTTGTCCCTGCGCTGTCTAAAGCTAAAACTGTGGTTATTAATTCAGGAAATACTGATAATAATCATGGTAAAGTTGAGCGTAAATATGAAAGTTCAAAAACCAAATGTCCTGAATGTAGTAACTTTTTAGCGAAAATTCCTAGTAGTAAGGTGAAGAAGAAATACTTTCTTAAATGTGTGAGTGGGTGTGAAAATATTGTTTTGTTTTGGAGTGATTTTCATAAACGTTGGGAAGCACCGAAAACTAAAACATCAGCAGATGAAAAGACTAATAAATCGGAAACTAAACTCACATCTTATCCTTGTCCGGTATGTAAGAAACCGTTGGAGGAGTATAGTTATATTAAAGATGGGGAGAATAAAACTATGTTACGGTGTTCTGGTCAAGATTCTTGGAAGGATAAAAAACATAAGGATGCGGCTTATTTTCATACTGCAAAAGGGTGGTGGAGTCCTAAGTTTGGGAATTTGATAATATAAAAATAAATTTATCACATATATATGTTTTAAAATACTGATTTGGCATGAAAGCAGTGGGTGATCTGAGATTCGAACTCAGAACCAGCGGATTAAGAGTCCGATGCTCTGCCGTTGAGCTAATCACCCATCAATAAAAACTATAATAGCAGACTTTTGAGGCTGGCGCTAGTGGGGCAGTTGAAAAACTGGATGCAGGGGAAATTTAACAGTGAAGGTGATTTGCTGATCTGCATTTTCAACATTAATAATACCGCTTAACCATAAATGATCAGTTTTTTCCAAAGGCTATTCTCCGAATGCTTCGCCCTTACATTAGTCATTAGTTATTAGTCATGAGTTAATTCTACCCAATCACCAATCACCTAAACAACCTGTAAGCACTGATTCCTGTAAGGATACCGACTACCAACCAGGTGATAGCTAAACCGACAACTTCACCTAAAAATAACTGTGTCCAATGACGTAAAAATATACCTATAACCGAACCAATACTGAGAGCTACTGCCCAACTTGCACAATTGAGGAACATCCAACACCATCCCCAAGGGAGTGATGAGGGAATAGCTAACCACCATTGTGCCAGTCCAATTACCATACCACCAATACCCCCGGAAATAATTCCAAAGAAGATGCGGAAATAAAACAACTCTGTTGACAGTACAAACCAACCCACAGCACCAACACCGATAGTAGTGATGAGTACCCAACCTAAGACTGTGGAGATCATCCAGCTTAAAGGTAAAATTTTTTGTCTGAGGAGATAAGATTGGGGAAGGGCGATCGCAAATCCACCAATAGCAACATCTAACACTCTGACATCAGACTTTTCACCAATTTCAATCAAAAATAAACTGAAGATAAAACTACCTAAAGTAGTCAAACTCCACACCAAAGTAAAAGTATACAATTTACTGAATTTATTTTTGATAGCGGCTAATTCCATTTTATTTTTGGGAAATTATACTTTATTTAACACAACTGACGCAAAACAGAATAAAAGTAGGGGTAATTCATGATTACCCCTAAGCAAGAATGGGGTTTTTAGTCTAATCTTACGTAAGTTCTATTTAAATTTAAAGGTTTAACAGCCTTATTGGCAAACATCTCTAAAAAAGCCTTACGTCGTTTTTGGGGTGATTCAGGAGAGATGTAACCCCACAAACTTTCCCAATAGAAGAAAGAAAAGCCAAAGAATTTATGATCTCGCACAATTTGTACCTGTTCTTTAATACTTTCAATATCTACAGGACTAAGTAAAGTTCCTGTAGAAATGCCAATGCTCACAGGAATCTTCTTCATTGCTAATTTTACCGCAGGTTTTTCAATTTCGGCAATAAAAGATTTTTTATCATCTCGATATACCTGCAAAATCAATTCATCTACCCAACCTTTATTTACCCAATTTTCCCAATCTTGTAAATAATATTTATAGGCAAAATACTGAGAATTAGGAGAAAGGGATATTTTCGCTTGGGGCTTAATTTTTTTGACTGCTTGATTGATTCTGCCCATAAAATTAGTAATTTTATCTGCTCGCCACTGCATCCATTTTGCATCATAAGGATCAGTTGGTGGAGTCTTTCCTAAATGTTCTTTTTGGTAAAGTTTAACTGTAAATGAATCATAACCAAATTCTACAGGCATTCCAAAGTGATCATCAACTTGAATACCATCAACATCGTAATTTTTCACAACTTCTAAAATTAAACCCAATATAAATTCTTGCACTTGGGGATGGAGAGGATTTAACCATACCTGCCGATTAAAAACACCATTCTGGTTAATTTCTTCTGGGAGATTTTCGTGAACAGAATTTATGCCTTTTTGCCCACTGGTTAACCATTCTGGATGTGCTTTTGCTAAAGCAGAATTAGGGGGAGTCATAAACCCATATTCAAACCAAGGAATCACGCTTAAATTTTTATTTTTTGCCAACCTGACTAACTTCTCTAAAACATCATTTCCACTATTGATGAAATTCAACAAAGGTTCGGTTTTTTCACCAATTATACTTTCAGCAACCTTACTTTTATAGAAAGTGTAACCTCTATTCCAAACCACTGGATAAATAGTATTAAAATTCAGTGCTGCTAATTGGTTTATTGCCCTTTCAACACCCCAAGGTACAAAAAGCACACCACTAGCAACATTAGTCAACCAAACACCGCGAACTTCTGTAGTTAAAAAACTTGTTTTTTGAGAAACAATCGAAGTTGAGGAAATCGGAAATATGGTTAAACTGAATATAAAACCCAAACAAATTAAGAAGGAAAAACAACGATATATTACCCTATTCATCTGCTAAATAAACTTAGGTTACTCATATACAGCAGGAGTCAGGAGTCAGGAGTAAAACTGGTTTTGTGTATAGTTTTTAACTTATATTCTGTACCGTATGGCTAACGCCACGCTATCGGCTGACGCTCACGGCGAAGCCTGATTGATTTGCAATCTGCTGTATATAACTATATATAACTACAAAATCAAATGATATTGCTCAGGATTATGTAATGATATGATAATATTTTGGTTCAGCTTCTGTTTTCTCTGGATTTTCGTATTTTTTAAATCCATCTTCCATACCAAAGAATAAAAGTAAGCTGATATGCAGCTAAACTGTATAATTAAAAAACCTGAAGTTACAGTAGCACAAGCATCTTGCTTGTATTAATTATTCAAGTTAAAGGCATAACAGCTTATCAGCACAAAAGACCAGGATAAAATGTCGCATGAGGCTGGTTTTATCTCAGACTTGTTATTCTTTCAATCCTAATAAACTCAATACCATTTCTGTATGAAGATGCAATAATCAGACTTTTGTCAAATTATACATTGTAGGGGCAATTCATGAATTGCCCCTACAATTTATAGCGCAACCTCACATAGAATTGGTATAAAACCCACCTTCCGCACCCTAGACTGTCACACAACGAAGATTGGTCGTTTGGGAATTTGAGATTGGCGATCGCCATCTAAGATTTCGACGTTTTTGTATCAAAATTATCCTCAACTTGGACTAAGAACCGAAATTACCGATTGTGACACTGGGGGTGCGGAATGTGAGATAAAAAACCCTTTGCTTCTCACTCAATAAGCTGTTACACCGCTAAATTGTATAATCCTAATATTCTGAACTCTTGTGGAACAAGCCTCTTGCCTGTTCCACTTATACAAATTAAATGCACAACAGCTTAGAACTCATTTGGGATCTATGCAGAAGTGTTGAATGTTAAGATTTTGAGGATATTGTCTAAATTGTGCATTGGTATTGGTGATACCAAATTTGAGCAATTAATGACTCTATTCTCAATAGACAATGGATTTTACCTGGGTAAAATGCAAAGATTGTAAAGTTTTATTGCAGGATTCAACACTTGTGGGTTGATTAGTGAAATTGATTATTTAGTGAAGTTTAGACAATAAAATCTTATCTTTATTGCTGCCTGACTCCCCACTCAATTCTCCTCAAGGTTTTTTTCAACTTTTTCAGCAAACCCTACTTGACTAAGTATTGCAAAAATTATCCAATCTAATCTCCTTCCAAATCTCAGAAACCTGCCACCCTGTGTTACCAACAGAATGAACTATGGGATTATCCCGCACAGGAATATAATCAGGAACTTGATTTTCTATATCTATTACTCTTCTCTCCTCAACTAACGGTTCTGGTTCATTAGTAATCTCAGTTAGAATATTTTCCTCTTCTAACTCCATACTCTTGATTTTATCGAGAAGTAACTTTTCAGATTTTTTAATTAGTTTCATATTTGATCCATTGAAATGAAAGTTTTGAAAACTTCATACAGCAGTTTGAGAATCCTATCATTGATTTTCAGACAGACTAGGATAGTCTTTCAATAAAGTTTTGAAAGATCCGCAACAAGCTTTGATGAAGTTGAATTGCAGAAAATTACCTTGGGAAAACTATGATACAACAAATTAATGATCAATAGGTGTATTTTGCTAAAAAAATTTCTTATATATTTAGGACTTACGCATTGACAGGATCAACCAAATATGAGGTACGGATTTCAGGCTTTTTAACGTGATTTTTTAATGATTTTTGAGTGATCGCTATTGATCGGAAGTTAATCGACAAAAGCCTGAAACGACGGATTTTCGTTCATGCACATCATGGTGAATTTGTACAGTGCGTAAGTCCTAATATTTTAGATATCTCCGAAAATTACATAAGCATAACCTGAAACCCATTCGTAGGGACAATTCATGAATTGTCCCTACATCTTTTTCGGAGAAGTCTATTGTATTCATGTTGCTATAATAAGCTGCTTGACAAATACAAGCGAGTGCTATTGTGTTATGTTTCTCATTAGGAAATGATATCCCCTACTGTAAATGTTTTCCCTGTGACTGTTACGGTGTCATCTTCTAATAATTTACGCCCCCGTCGAGTTTCCACCTCACCATTAACTTTCACCTCACCATTAACAATCATGATTTTAGCTTGACCTCCAGTAGAGGCTATACCTACAAACTTTAAAAACTGATCGAGTTTAATCATTGTATTTAAGGAGTCAGGAATCAGGATAAATATTACTAATAGACATCTCCGGTAATGAAATGTGCATAACCTGAAACCCTTGTAGAGACGTTCTATAGTCTCTACATTGATTGTCGGACAGGTCTAATGACTAATGTATCATCAAATTAAAACCTTTCTACATTAGCAAACTTTTGAGGTGATGCTTTTGCAGCTTCTCCACAGGTGCGGGGTGTAGGAAACATTTTACCAGGATTAGCCAAACCTTGAGGATTAAAAACTTGCCTTACCCATTGCATAGTTTCTAAATCTGTATCACTAAACATATCTGGCATATAACATTTTTTATCAGCACCAATGCCATGTTCACCAGAAATACTACCACCAACTTTAACACATAATTTGAGAATTTCTCCCCCCACTTCTTCCACTTTTTCCAATTCCCCAGGAATAGAATTATCAAACAAAATCAAAGGATGTAAATTACCATCACCCGCATGAAAAACATTGGCAATTCTATAACCATGTTTTTTACTTAAAGCCTCAATTTCATTCAAAACATAAGGTAATTGTGTCCGAGGAATTACCCCATCCTGTACATAATAATCTGGGCTAATATGACCTGCTGCTGCAAAAGCTGCTTTTCTGCCTTTCCACAATTTTAACCTCGTTTCTGGGTCAGATGCAGAAGTGATATTTCTCGCTCCATTTTGTAAACAAATATCAGCCACTCTTTTTTTATTCTCAGCAACTTCTACTTCTAAACCATCAATTTCTACTAATAAAATTGCCGTCGCATCACGGGGATAACAATTAGTAGCAACAACATCTTCCACAGCGTTAATACTAATATTATCCATCATTTCCATACCACCAGGAATAATCCCCGCACTGATAATATCAGAAACACTTGCAGCCGCAGCTTCCACACTGGTAAAATCTGCTAATAAAACACAAATTGATTCGGCACTTTTGAGGATTTTTAAAGTTATTTCTGTGGCAATTCCTAAAGTTCCTTCTGAACCTACAAAAACACCTGTTAAATCATAACCTGGCATTTCAGGAATTTGTCCACCGACATCAACAATTGAACCATCAGGAAGGACGATTTTTAAACCTAAAACATGATTAGTTGTGACACCATACTTTAAACAATGTACACCCCCCGAATTTTCCGCAATATTACCACCAATTGAGCAGATAATTTGACTAGAAGGGTCTGGTGCAAAATAAAAACCAGCACCACTAACAGCTTGTGTCACCCAACTATTAATAATTCCTGGTTGCACAACTACACGCTGATTTTCTAAATCAATTTTGAGAATTTGCCGCATTAAAGAAGTGACAATTAAAACCGAATCTTCAACGGGTAAAGCACCACCTGATAAACCTGTTCCCGAACCTCTAGCGATGAAAGGAACAGAATATTGATTGCATATTTTGACAATTTCTGCTACTTGTTCAGTAGTGCGGGGTAAAACTGCTACTGCGGGACGTTGACGATAGCTGGTTAAACCATCACATTCGTAGGTTAATAGTTCTTCTTTGCGTTGCACTACTCCTTTTTCTCCCAGTACAGCAATGAATTTTTTGATGATGGGTTTCCAGTTGATTTGTTGTTGATTTTGGGATTTTTCTTGGGTTTGCATCATGGTTTTTTTATGGGTGGTAGATGTTTTTATTTTCTCACGCAAAGGCGCAGAGTCGCAGAGAGGAAGAGAGATTTTTAGGCTACTCCATAATCTGTATAGGGACGTTTATAAGGAGGATGTAAACCTAGTACAATATCTTCTTTGGGAACGCCCATTTTTACTAAGTCTGCGGCGGGATTTTCTTCTGTTAAATTTTGTTGTAGCCAAATTTTGCCGTTTTTAATATCTAGGTGGATGATAGTTATATACACGCGGTTTAAATTTTCCCATCCCACGTTCATCCATTGATAATGGTCGTTTTCTGTGTCAAAGATCAGTTGTACATCTACTTCGTTAGTGGAAATATCGTCTTTGGCGTAATTTGTGAGTAGGGTTTTAATGTATTCTCGATATTTGGTTATTTTATCCATTTTACAATCACCTCATTCTCTGGTTCATATACCACTAATAAAACTTGATACCTTTTGAGAGCTATTTGTGTAAACTCAAGTTGAAAAAATGTCTGATAAACTTCAAATGGAACTGCCATATATATATAGTATACGATCTGCTTCAATAGCTTCTAAAGCCAGACGATAACTGAGAAACTGACCCAAAGCAGCATAAAAATCGGTAATAGCGGAAGGATTGATAAAACTTTTGATTTCTACTGCGATTTTCTCATTTTCTCTTTCAGCAGCAATTAATTTTTCAGCACCTAAGTCAATTTTAAATTTGACGCTGCCAAATTTGAATTTTAGTGGATCATCTGTAATTAACCACTGCTCTTTTTGTAAAGCGGTTTTTACTGCTTCGTGAAATATATCTTTTGCAGACACGGGTAACACCAAATATAAACTAGCTACCTACATTTTATGGGGAAGATGGGAGTTGAACCCACAACCGTCCCCTTGGAAAAGGTTCTCGTAAGAACCCTTTTCAAGAGGGGGCTCTACCATTGAGCTACTTCCCCAATAAGTTATTTACTTCATCATAACTCAGTATAGCACCTAATGTAATTCTTGCAAAGTGTTGAAACTTTTTTATAAGTTTTTCTCTGTCTTTATTTTCCCATGATTGAATAGGCTTATACTGATCTTCAAATTCCTTAATCAGATATTTATAGAGGTTATCTACACCAATCTTGGTAATTATCAGATGATCAATTTTTTCTGATAACCTGCGAATAATATTTAAAATATCAATTAATTCCATAGATTCAAAGTGATAAACTTGTTTTTTTGTAAAGTCTAGTACCTTGACTTGAAGATTATTTTCTCCTAACCAAAATTTGTTTAAGTCTTTGCCATTTTCTTTTATACAGTCTGCAATCTCTTTTTGATATGCACGTTTTTCATCTCTGTGAACAATGCTATTACGTCTCAAAGATATATATTCTAATGTCTTAAACTCTATTTCTGACAATCCATCGGTATCTATTATTTTAATATTTTTCTCGACTTGGTCTAATATTTTATTAGGAAATAATTCAGGTAGACTTGTAATATAAGTTTTTGCAAAAGAATAAACATCTCTCAAATAAATTTCAAACTGAGAATAACTTAAAACAAATAAACTGCGTAGAATAAAATTTCTAGTTTTTTCACTCTCATCTATAATTTCTGTGATCCGTGAATTAAACTGATCGGCAAACTTGTTTGTTAGAAATAAATCACTTGTATATTTATCTGGATTATATTCTATTTTCGACTTGTTATCAATAATGAATTGTTCAGAAATAAAAATAAAATGTGAATAATGTGTATTTAGTTCTGAAATTTTTTGATGTAATACCACAAGTTCTTTACTACGCATTTTAAATATCTATCCTATAATTTAGATGAAACCGATTCTGTTTATTATGTTCCAACAAGTTCAATAAATGAAATATAACCTAAATAATCAGCAGGTACAATATTATTCAACACCAATAATTCTGGAATCATAACTCGCAATTTTTCTGTTAAAACTTCAATTGTCGAAGCTTCTGTTACCAAACCTGGTACATCTTCGCTAGTTGCAACCCAAACTTCTGCTTCTGCATCCCAAAATGCTTCAACTTGATAAGTGATTTGTGTCATAATTCCACAATCTCTAGACTGAACATAAAAAAGAATGAATTATCAATCAAGATAGAATATATATTATACTTCATTTTCTATGTTATTAACAAAATAACATTACTTTTTTCTTGCTTTTTCCTCTCTTCCTTCTTCCTTCCTCCTCTCTTCCTTCTTGTCCTTCGCTCCTTCGTGGTTCAATCCTATCTTTTTTGGGTCTTCATTACATATTATGCTAGATTGCGTTCACAAAAACCATAAAACCCTTATGATATAATAAATACGGGCATTATTTATTAACATTTTAGGTATTTGTCATGGGATATGGCTTTTTGCCTTTATTTTTAAACACATTTTTGATGTTTAATTAATAGTTTGGCATACTAGGTACTGAAGAACCTCTTTTTTTAAACGAACCGCTCCAGACGCAGAGAACGCAGAGAAAGAAGAATTTTTACCTTCTTCTCTTCCTTTGCGCCTTTGCGTCTTTGCGTGAGAAAATTCCTCTAAATAAACTTAATACTTCCTCTCTTTTGGCTCAAACATATTCACCACCACCGGCATATATTGAATATCAATACCCCCAGGTGAATAATATGCCATTGTATGCTTCAAAAACTTCTCATCATCCCGATTTGGAAAATCTTCCCGAAAATGCGCTCCTCTACTTTCTTGACGATTAAATGCAGATTGTAAAATCGTATTTCCTACTACCATTAAACTTTTTAATTCCAACGCTTCTACTAATTCCGTATTCCAACAACTGCCTTTATCATCTAAATAAATATCTGTATATTTCTGTTGTATTGCTCCTATTTTCTCCAACCCTTCACTCATTAATTCAGAGGTTCTAAATACTCCACAAAATTGAGTCATTGTATCTTGAAATTCTTGGCGAATTTGATTTATGCGATATTTTCCTTTTTGATCTAATAAACTTTGAATTTCTTGTTTTGCTTTTGTTATATAATGTTGTTCATTTATTGCTGGTAATTTGCGGTTTTGCACATATCTAGCTATACTGTCCCCAGTACGTCTGCCATAAACTACACATTCTAGCAGCGAGTTACTACCTAAACGGTTCGCGCCATGCACAGATACACAAGCGGTTTCCCCAGCCGCAAAAAAACCTTCTACCAACTCATCTGCACTGCGGCGCACTTGTCCATCTGTGTTCACTGGTATACCACCCATGCAATAATGAATAGTAGGACGTACTGGCATGGGTTGGGTGACTGCATCTACACCAACTAAACGGTGTGCTTCTTCCCAGCAGAAGGGTACACGACTCATGATTTTTTCTTTACCCATGTGTCGCAGATCCAAGTAAACAAAGGGACCGTCGGCACTACCGTCAGTATTAATACCTCTTCCTGCGCGAATTTCGTAGGCGATCGCCCTGGATGTAATATCACGGGGTGCAAGTTCCATTCTACTTGGGGCATAATTCGCCATAAAGCGATCGCCTTCAGCATTAATTAAATAAGCACCTTCACCACGTACTGCTTCGGAAATTAATACCCCTACCGGATACAACCCTGTTGGGTGAAATTGCACAAATTCCATATCTTCCAACGGTAAACCAGCCAAAGCTGTCATTGCCAAACCATCACCAGTGGAAGCATAATCATTAGAAGTAGTGTTATAAACACGACCATATCCCCCCGTTGCAAACATCACGGCTTTAGCCCGCACTACTTCAATATGTCCATCTACCAAGTGAAACATCACCAAACCCTTAGCCTGTCCATCTTCTAATATCAGGTGCATTACATACCATTCTTGGTAAATTTGCACACCATGATGGCGTAAGTTATTGACTAATTCATGTAAAATTGCATGACCGGTTTTATCTGCTGCGTAACAGGTGCGGTTATGGGAATGTCCACCAAACGCCCTTTGAGCAATTCTACCATCCGGTAAACGGGAAAATAAAACTCCTAAATGTTCTAGATCAATCACCACATCTGACGCTTCTTGTGTTAGAATAGCTACAGCGTCTTGATCCGCCAAATAATCAGAACCTTTAACCGTATCAAAAGCGTGTGCTTCCCAACTATCTTCAGGATCAACATTTTTTAGAGATGCTGCCATCCCCCCTTGGGCAGCCACTGAGTGGGAACGAATAGGATGGGTTTTAGCAACGACGGCAACTTTTAAACTGGGATCAGTTCTAGCAATTTCTAACGCCGCTCGACATCCCGCTAAACCACCACCAACAATAATTACATCATGTTCTAACATTTTATTTTCAATCCTTAATTCCAAAAAAATACCCTGTCCATAAACAGGGATACTATTCTTCATTATCAATTCTTAGTTTATTCCCAATCACCAGTCACCAGTCACCAGTCACCAATATTAACTGGTAGCTTGAACAGGCTGTTGTTGAGAAATATTACCAGGTATAGGTTCAGTTTTTGTTCCTGGTTCTACGGCAGCCAATTCGATATGATTTAACAACGTGGTAACAAAAGCAAACAGCAAGAAAGGCAAAGTGAGAACAATCACAAGTCCTACCGTAGCTAAAGCATAGACTGGTCTTCTAGCGCCCATCAATGCTAAAGCTGATGCCAAACTAATGGTAATTGTAATTAACCAAGCAATGATTTGACCGTATATATCGCCAAATGTCAAGGTGCAGACAAAGCGATAGTTTTGAATATTATTCTTATTCATCATTATTTGCCTCAAGTCTATCCTATAGGTTCTACCTTAGAACCATGTTTGGCTGACGGACGATTTCTCAATATTTTTCCAAAGTTTGTAATATCACTTAACAATTTAGTGGTTTTTTCTCTTGTGCAATACAAAACTTACACACCTGTAGAATGGTCTGTGATGGCTATCTAGTCATAGTTCCGAGCTTTGTTAAAATTTCTTGTTAAGAATTTCTGTATAATTAATCAGATATCAGTCAACCCTACAGATGAAAATACCACAAATAAAACTGTAGTAAAACTATATCAGTCAATTTATTGATTCCCAACTAGAACAAATGAGTGAAACCAGGCCACGCAGAATCATTATTGGTGATGTACATGGTTACTATCAAGGTCTAATGATACTTCTGAAGGAATTTGCCCCTACATCAGAAGATCAAGTTTATTTTTTGGGGGATTTAATAGATCGTGGACCACAAAGCGCACAGGTAGTAGATTTTGTTAAGAAAAATAACTATCCTTGTTTGCTCGGTAATCATGAGTTGATGCTTTTAAGTGTAATGAGTAAGGATTTTAACTCTAATCAAACAATACAGGCATGGCTTTATAGTGGCGGACAAGCAACGATTACCAGTTATCAATCAGCACAAATTCCCCAAGACCATCTAGATTGGTTGGCAAATCTACCAACATATCTTGATTTGGGAGATGTTTGGTTAACCCATGCAGGTGTTGACCCCAGAAAGTCTGTCTCTGAACAAACCTCCCAGGAACTTTGCTGGATACGTGATGAATTTCACAGCATGGAACTACCATACTTTAGTAATAAGTTAATTATTGTTGGTCATACCATCACCTTCACTTTACCAGGGGTTGCCCCTGGTCAATTAGCACAAGGAGAAGGCTGGTTAGATATTGATACAGGTGCTTATCATCCCCGTAGTGGTTGGTTAACCGGATTGGATATTACCAACAACTTAGTTTATCAAGCCAATGTGTTTAACAACAAGGTTCGTACTTTGCCTTTGGAAAAAGCAGTTACGAGGATTTCACCACATCAGATCCAAGTCAGTCGTCGCCATAAGCAACGAGTCTATTGACACTTGCCTGTTGAAAAACAATATATCATGACTGCTCCACGCATGGGCAAGCCGTTCGCCTACATCCACCGCCTGATAGCTTGCGTGGCGAAGCCATAGTACGATCAAGTATCTCCGCCACGCTCCGATACTTGATCGGGCGTGGTTTTGGCTCACTCGATTTTCTTATAAGCTGCATTATCTAAGCCATCATTGCTATGACTTGGCAAACTGTCTATTTGGCGTTGAAGTGACTTAATGCGATCGCTTGCTCCAGGGTGTGTACTCAAAAAGGTGGGAATAACACTTCTTCCCTGTAACTTTTTCATAAACGAAACCATCGCAGAGGGAGCATAACCAGCCTGTGTTAAAATTCTTAGTCCTCTTGTGTCAGCATCATATTCATCCTGACGACTGCGAGGACGGTTGAGAGCTAAATCAACACCTATAGCTACAGCTTGACTGCGATTTAAGCCAGTAGCTGTTGCTATACCACTAGCGATCGCTCTTTGTCGCATCTGCTTAACCAAGTGTTTACCCTCAATATGCCCCATTTCATGGCCAATAACACTCGCTAATTCTGCTTCATTTTCCGCAGCTTGTATCAATCCTGTATTTATATAAACGAAACCGCCTAAAGTTGCAAAAGCATTTACCGCATCATCTTCAACTACCTGGAAAGTATAAGGAATATTAGAGCGATCGCTATTAGCTGCTAACCTTCTACCAACTTCTTCTATATAGCTATTAAGCTGCCGATTCCGGGAAATTCTGACCTCTTGGCGCAGTTCATTATTCATCTGCCTACCAAGCTCAACTTCCTGACGAGTAGATAAATTAGATAATTGAAATACTTGTACACCTTTGAATAAAAGTGGTAATAAGTCTATGGCTTTGCTGGGCAAGGGTGTACTCAAGCACAGACTTATAGCAACAATTACTGAAATCAACGGATATAACCAGCGCCGCCGCCATACACGGTAACTTGCCAAAAATTTATTCCAGTTAATCATAATCAGCGTGACAAGAGAGTTGTGTGAGAACTGAAAATAAGGACGCATTTACAGCTTACTAGGTTGCATTCTCAACTCAATCCCTAAAGTCTACGCTATGATTAAAAATCAGAAATTGTCAACTGTTCTATCAGCCAGCCTGATCCTAACTATACCAGCCATGATAGACTGTCGCATAACTGCACTATTCAACCGTATTAATTGATTATCTAGTAGGAACAATTGTTACTTCCCTTGAAAACTCTGTTTTAATTCACCCCAACCTCAAAAAAACTTGTTATGCGTATTTTAGATTCCAAAGGTCGCTTATTCGGCAAAATCAACTTACTAGATTTGGGTGCTGCGCTGGTAATCTTATTAGTGATCATCGGCATCTTTATATTTCCTGGAACATCCGGTTCTGTTGCTCAAGTCGGCACAAAGACAGTACCTATTGAAGTAGACTTAGTAGTGCGTGGTTTAAATGTCCGCAATCCTGAGCAGTTATTTAAACAAGGATTTATCAAAGGCGGTAAAACAAATGTAATTATTCGTAATCAACCCTACGGACAAATTGGCATTAAATCTATTCAACAACTAGCAAGAACTGTCACTGTTCCCCAACCAGATGGTACAGTTAAAGAATTAGCAGATCCAAGGGCAAACAATTTTAGTACAGATTTTCTTTTGACATTAGAAGGCAAAGCTCAAGTTACTGATAGTGGTCCAGTTTTAGGTAATAGTAAAGTTAAAATAGGTATGCCTTTTGAATTAGAAGGGTTTAACTATAATTTCAACGCTTCTGTCATTGATATTCGTTTACAAGATAAATAATATTTTGGTAATGGGTAATGGGTAATTGGTAATGGGTAATTGGTAATGGGTAATTGGGAAAAATAAAATTGATTACCCAATCACCAGTCACCAGTCACCAGTCACCAGTCCCCAGTCCCCAATCCCCAGTCCCCAATCACCAATCACCAATCACCCATTTAGCAAAGTTAAAAACTTACGAATTAATCCAATTGTCACCGCAGGTAATTCTAATTGGGGAGTTAATCCCACATTTTCTAAAGGTTGAAAAAATCTAATACTTTGGGGATTCATTTCTGAAAAACGACGACCAATATCAGGACCTGTAAATTGTGATTTTTGTCCCCAAATAATAGCAGTGGGAGTTGTCAACTGTTGAATGTAAAGAGATAAATCAAAACATAAGTCTCCCCGAACAAAAGATAAAGCTGCATATTCAGCATTTGGTTGTTGGGCAGATTGTAAATAAGCGTCTACAATTTCTTGATAAACTCGATTTGACTGGGCAAATTGTCGTTGCTCCAAAAAGCTGCGAATACCTGCATCAGTAGCAATACCTGTACTATATAACAAACGGTCAACCACAGGTACACTGATCAACTGGGCAAAAAAACTGCGAGAGTAGTCTTGGCCAAAGTCAGAAAGTCCAGCAGGACTGACAAGAATTAAAGACTTAAATAAATCGGGACGAGCGATCGCCACTCTAATTATAAAAGCTGCGGTCAGAGAAGAGGCTATTACAATCACCGGCTTTGTACAAGTCTGCTCAATAAACTCTTGAATGCTTGTCAAATAATCCTCAATTTTGTAACTGCGTTGCGGATGTTCCGAGCGACCCCAACCGATTAAATCTGGTGCAATAACTTGATATTCAGCCGCAAAAGCTGGATATACTTTCGACCACTCATAAGCAGAAGAACCACCTCCAAAACCATGCAGAAACAACAAAGTTTCCCTGTCAGATTGTTCGCTTTTGTCTTGCCAAGGAGAGCAACTAGCAGTATAATATATCATCCTACCTAATGAGGTATTTATAGAGAATTGCTCAAATCCTAGAGGTTGTAACATAAGTCTTATTTGTTGAAGTTTGTAACTAATCTTACTCGTACCACTTAAATAGCTCTAAAATGCTCACTGATTGGGTACAAGTTTTCCATTCTCGTTTATTATTAACTAACTCAGAACAAGATAACTTCTGACCATCGTGAGATTAAGCGTTAGATTAAGCACAGGTTAGATTTGTCGGCGGAACGTCCATGAATCAAATATAATTCTTGAAAGGTGGACATTCTGTCCCCGAATCAAAAAATCTGATATTAAATAGGTAAAAACTGTGACAAAGGCTTCGTCTTCTTGGCGGCAATTAATCAACCGGCTTCCAGAGATTAAGACAGGAAGCCCAAAGCCGCGAAGATTAAAACATTTATCTGAACCTGGAAGCATTCTTGGTTTCTTAACAATCATCGTTGCTATGCTGTTTTGGAACTGGAAGTTGCTGTTAGCACTTGCAGTTGGCATTGGAGTAATGCTCATCGCTTATGCAATACCTAAATGGAACTGGCAAATAAGTTGGTTAGAAATACGCAGGTATTTAAACAGTGCTAACAGTCGGTTAGCTTTAGCAGTTGCTAGTGGTGGTATTGCTACTTTTATGACTTATATGGCCGCTGCCATTTGGGTTGATTCTCCAAGTCTCTGGATAGCTGTTGGTGCTATTTTGCAAGGGTTTGGGACATTACTAACTTTAATTTTGTTGGTGTGGCAAATCTTCAGCTTTCACGGAAATCAAGAGGAAGAGCATCTGGAACAAGTGTTAAATAACTTAACAGAAACAGATCCTTTAAAACGCTTGCTTGCTGTGCGCCAACTAACTAAATTCATCACTCGTAAACAAGTTGATGTTTCAGTAAAGCAAGATGTTATTGAATGTTTACAACTTTTATTGAGTAGGGAAGAGGAAATGGTAGTTCGCCGAGCAGCGTTGAATAGTTTGCAAACCGTGGACGGTTTACAAATGGTAATATCCAGCACTGCCAAACCTCTTGTACCCATAACTCAAAAAATCTCTACAACTGTTAAGCAAGAAGTTTATTAGTTAGGGTTTGCTGAAAAAGTCCCTTCGTTGAGGCGGGGAATAGGGAATAGGGAATAGTTTTAGCTATCTGTTATCCCCAGATTTTCTAATTTATCAGACCCAAAATGCACAGTTTTTAAGGTATACCCTTCAAAAATCTTGCACTTTCTTTCCTCCTAATCAGCCTCAAACCTTTGATTTACGAGTATTTTGGGTTTATTCAGCAACCCCTAGTTAGTTCTCAGGGAATGGGGAATGGGGAATGAGGAATTGGGAACAGGTAGAAAGTTATTCTCCCACCTTATCACCAATTACCCATTCAAAACCCAGCATGGATACTCTTGGCAGTCAACCGATAAACAAAGGCTTTGAGTACAAACTCAGGCAAAGCCAGCATTCGTCGCCAACGCCAAGGCTCTTGATACAAACGATACAACCATTCTAAATTGTTATTTGCCAACCAACGGGGAGCGCGAGTTTTTCTCCCAGACCAGATATCAAAACTACCACCAACCCCGATCCAAATTGCTTGAGGACAGAAATGGCGGTTTTTAGCGATCCATAACTCTTGACGTGGCGCTCCTAAACCCACAAATATTACCTGTGGTTGCAATTGAGTTAAAGTCTGCTGTAATATTTGTTCTTCTTCTGGGGAATGATATCCAGAGTGAGTCCCTACTATATTCAAATCTGGAATTTGCTGCTGCCACAACTTTGCGGCATTTGCAGCTACTCCCGTAGCTCCTCCATAGAAAAATATTTTGGTGTCTGTTTTTTGTTGAGCGATTTCTTGTAACAATTTTTCTGCTAATTCAATTCCTGGACAACGTTTTACTTTTTGCCTTAATAAATACTGCAAATACAAGACTACCCCTGCTCCATCTGGAATCACCAGATCAGCATCTTGAATTACTTCTGCTAGGAAGCGATTACGCTCTGCTTGCATAGTCATTTCTGCATTAAGCGTGACTACATGAGTTCCCCTACCTTCTTGGAGACATTCTAGCAACCAGTTGGGATAGTTTGTCATCAGATGAACTGGTAAACCTAATACTGAAAATTTTGTATCTAATTTATACATAGTAGATTCTTATGAGATTTACACTAAATTATTTAGAAGCTTAGTTTATCAAATTTTTTCCCAGACGGATTGTAAATATCAGCTTACTTTTTGCACCATTCTTCTTTGACCTAAAAATCATCGGTTTACCAGACAAGGATGGTATGAAGAGTAGTAGGCTTTGCGTTCTGGAATCGTGGGCTATTAACTGCTAATAAGTGATATCATGTACAGCTAATTACTAAAAATCAATAGTTTTTTCCTGTTCATTGTGAAGAGTTACCTGCCATAAATAAAAGTATCTAAAAATATGGTCAGATATGACTGAGAAAGAGGTAAAAAAGCTTAAACTCATGGTGGTAGATGATGAGCCAGACAATCTGGACTTGCTCTACCGCACTTTTTGGCGAGACTTTAAAGTATATAAAGCCATTAATGCCCATGATGCTTTGGCAATTTTAGATCGGGTGGGGGAGATGGCTATAATTATTTCTGACCAAAGAATGCCAGATATCAACGGGACTGAATTTTTCAGTCGGACAGTAGAACGTTTTCCCGACACAATTCGTATTTTACTGACTGGTTTTACGGATGTTGAAGATTTGGTGGATGCAATTAACTCTGGTCAGGTGTTCAAGTACATCACTAAACCTTGGAAACCTGAACAACTCAAGACATTAGTTGAGCAGGGACGGGATACTTATACTTTAGTTAAAAAGCGTACAAGAGAACTCCGCCATGCTCTGAAAAGAGAATCTTTATTTAATGCTGTAACCACAGCAATTCGAGAATCTTTGGACTATGACAGCAGCTTACAAAAGATTGTGGTAACTATTGGACAAACATTTGCTGCTACCAGTTGTGTATTGAGAATAGTAGAGGGCGATCGCATGACACAAAACCAGTTTTCCTATCATGCTCCTCACTCCTTAGAAATCACCCCACCTCTAGACTCTATCCCTTTAATTACAGAAGTTCTCCACACCCAAAAATATCAATTAGCTCAAGATACTTATGATCAAAATCCTTATCACTACCTAGTTGTACCTTTTAGCTACCAGCAGCACTTACTAGCTGTAATGACTCTTTATCAATGGGGAAGTCAACAACCTTGGCAAGATGAAGATATCCAACTAATTACAGGTGTGGCAGAACAAGCAGCTTTAGCCCTCTCCCAAGCTAAACTCTACCAAAGTCTGCAAGAAAAACAACAGCAAATCCGGGTTGAACTGCAATTAGCCCGCCAAATTCAAAACAATCTGCTCCGTCAAACCTTACCAAAAATTGATGGTGTAAAAATACAAGCTTGCTGTCACCCAGCACGGGAAGTAGGAGGAGATTTTTTTGAAGTCTTTGTCCATCCTCAAGGTGATTTGTGGCTGGCTGTGGGTGATGTTTCCGGTAAAGGTGTACCAGCGGCTTTATTTATGGCCAGTGCTATTTCTCTGTTGCGTCGGGAATTATCTCAAGAATCACCAGCGGAGCCGCATATTGTTATGCAAAATCTCAACTATGCTCTAGCTGATGACTTAATCAGTAACAATTATTTTATTACTCTTGTTATTGCATCTTATAACAGAACTACCCAGGAACTTGTCTATGCTAATGCCGGTCATATCTATCCTTTCTTGTGGTCAAAATCAGCAACTTTAGTCACTCAACCGCATTACCTCAAAGTCCGTAGCGTTCCCCTGGGTATTTTACCCCAATGGCAAGCACAGTCAGGGCGCTTAATTCTCTCTCCTGGAGATACCCTACTATTAGCTAGTGATGGAATTACAGAAGCTAAAGTATCAATAAATTCAAAAGGTTCTATAAAAACTGATAGTAGCACTACACCTAATAACTTTTCTATGCTCAAGCAAGAAGGTATTTGGCAACTTATACAAGAGCAGTTTCAACCTTTATCTCTTGAAAATTTACTCACTCGTATTCAAACAAATAATCCTGTGCAAGAAGATGACCAAACTCTACTTTCCCTGGAGGTTTTGTAACTAATGAAAAGTGAGCTTCATGTGCCAAGTGACTTGATTTTTGTCAATATTGTCGAAACTTGGTTGCTAGGATGCTTGAAAATCCATCTGGGAGACTCTGTAGATTGGTCAGAACAATCAGGTCGTCTGCGTTTAGCATTGGTTGAAGCATACACTAATGCTGTACGTCATGCTCACAAAGACCAGCCTGGCTCGCCAATTTTACTGCGTTTGGAACTCAATGATTGCAAGTTGGCGCTCGAAATTTGGGACTATGGTCAAGGTTTTGATATATCTACTTACTTTCCTCCCCATCCTAGTCAAAAACAAGAAGGTGGTTATGGGTGGTTAATTATGAATCGTCTCATGGATAAAGTAGAGTATCGTTTGCAGGTTAATGGTGCTAATTGTCTCAAGCTGGAAACTACTATACCCAAACAGGTTAACTGACCGGAAATTTTAGATTTTAGATTTTAGATTAACAAATTTGGTACGCTCCCCTGTCCTTCAGGACGAGAAAATACTCGCTGCGCTGCGTCCGCTTCGCTAACGTAAATCCAAAATCGAATGATCAGCTTTTGGCTGACAACTTTGGTAAGTTATTAAGAAATATGAAGAAAATTAATAACTTTTGCTAAATTTATTTGATTTATTAGTGATATTTATCAAATAATTTAAGATACAAGGCTGCTTTGCAAAATTAGGAACCCAGTTTGGGTAATCGAAGAGCCTGAAGTTGATACTAAATTCATCACCTTGCTTATGAAACCTTTATTTTGCTTATCACCCCGCTATCGTCTTGATGATGAATCTCGTTGGTTAGAAGGTATTGATCCTAGTCGTCACTACTGGATTGCGGTGAATGGAGAGAAAAAGGTAACATTAGCTCTGCCAGGGTTAATAGTTTCTTCGATTGAAGAGTTTAAGCAGGTGATTCGCAAGTTTCGTTCTTTACAACCAGGCGAAATCTTGAATCTAGCCAGAATTTCTAACCGTTGTATAATTCGGTGCATAAGTAATAACTGCTATACTATAGAAGCAGAAGTCAATCACGCTCCTGTGTGTCATCTTTTTGATCAAGAGACTTTAGAAAGTTTGTTAATGACAGCACATCCAGACTGGCAATGTGCGCCATCAGATATTGAATTAGGTAGAAAACTGTTGTTGCGTTCTTTGGCACAACCAAGTTTTAGTAAGAGTTAATGCACTTACATATATATTAAGTCAAAAAAGGCACACATCCTCGAATTATCAAGAAATCGAGGATTTTGATGTTAGAGGATGTTTTAAAAGTCTCTCATGATGTATCAAATATTTTCAGATCCCCCTTGAAAAGGCTCACAGGGGTAGGTTTTTTACATAGAGATTTATAATGGAGAAAGACAAGGTAGACAAGGAAGGAAAGTGGACAAGGAAGAAGAACCAAGAAGAATTAAAACCCATGAAGATTTAGTAATATATCAAAAAGCGTTTAATGCAGCGATGATAATTTTTGAGTTATCAAAACAGTTTCCTGCGGAAGAAAGATATTCTCTGACTGACCAAATACGTCGGTCTTCTCGTTCAGTGTGTGCGAATTTTGCAGAGGCATGGAGAAAAAGAAGATATGTCAAGAGTGATGGATGGCAGTGGCATAAAACTCGTTTGACAGATCCCAAAAGGGCTTTTATATTTCATCATTAGACCTGTCCGAAATATATAACGGAAAAATGGTAGAACGGTAAATGGAAAATATACCGTGGTTCTACCAAAGATGAAAAATATTACCAATTATATACATATGTACCCAAAACGCGCTAGGGGTATACTGGGAATCAGCTATGATCAATTTATTTCATTGATAGAGGTGGCGAAGTTAACTCATCAGGAGCAAAAAGCGCTCTTAGAAAAAAATAAACGACGTGTTAATGCAGCAGGTGGTGGACGTAAACCAAAATTAAAAATTGAAGAAGAAATATACCTGACACTATTTTATCTCAGGCAAATGCCAACATTTGAAGTATTAGGATTACAGTTTGGTATTTCCAAGACAGAAGCAAATGATACATTTCATTACTGGCTAGGAATATTGAGGAAGATTTTACCATCTAGTATGCTAGAACAATTAGAAAATCAGGAGGGAGATTATGCAATTGCTCAGGAACTATTACAGGATTTTGAGTTAATTGTAGATAGCTTTGAGCAAGCTATAGAAAGACCTGAAGACAATGATGAGCAAAAAAGATACTATTCGGGAAAGAAGAAATATCACTCATTTAAAAATCAAGTTGTCACCATGCCAAAA
>NZ_JACJPT010000060.1:0-30560 GCF_014696195.1 Sphaerospermopsis sp. FACHB-1094
CCTGTTTTGTTTTGCTTTGTTTTTATCCTCTATTTTCTGACTTTTTTCCTAGACTTTAAATTTTTCCTTTACGATCGCTTGACAATCAAGACAGTCGCTACAAAAACTCTTAACCGAACAGTATTGGATTGGTAATAGGTGATTGGTGATTGGTGATTGGTAACTAGATCATGATTTTAGAACGAAATATAACCAACGCATTTCAAATGGATGAAACCACGTAGCAACGCCATGTACACTCTTGGAGTGTGTAGAGTCGCATTGCTACTGTTTTAACACAAACCGTTTAATAATATTTCTTCAACAACTTGTTAGAAAATAACAGTACAAAAACTAACAAACTTAACTGAATTTGCCAAGGTGCAACAATCAGGCTCAGAATCAGCGTTACAGCCGTCAATACACCTGAAATATAAGCAACTTCATCATTATGTTTGTTCCAAAAGTAACCAGTAATTAACCCAGTAAATAATGGAATCAGAAAAAACAAAGGCATTTTACCCAATCCTGAACTAACAGCCTCATGGTTGAAATCCATAGATTCAACCTATAGGAGGAATAAGAATTGATTATAGACTTACGTATGTTTCCTTTACAAGAATTTTACAATATTTTTCTTGAACAAAGCTTAAACTGAGGATTGGAAACAGTTTAAATTATATAACTGGGTATATAATTGGGTATATAATTGGGTATATTATGAAATTTACAGGCTTGTACTGGCATATTGAGCAAGCATATTAAATCTTGAAGTAGCATTTTTAACAAAAAAATCGAATGTTGAACATTCCGCAATTACTAGCAACAGAACTAGAACTTAAACCCCATCAGGTGCAGAACGCACTGGAACTTTTCGCTGAAGGTGCGACAATTCCCTTTATTGCACGGTATCGCAAAGAACGCACTGGAGAAATGAATGAAGTGCAATTGCGGGATTTATCTGATAGGCATACGTACTTAACAGAATTAGAAGAAAGAAAGCAAGTAATTTTAAATGCTATATCAGAACAAGGTAAACTCACAGAAGAACTACAACAGAAAATAACCTCCTGTTTACAAAAAACAGAACTTGAGGATTTATACTTACCATACAAACCAAAACGCCGCACCCGTGCAACTATCGCTAGAGAGAAAGGACTAGAACCTTTAGCAGCATTTATTAAATCATTAAATGTGAAAAATGGCGTAGGTGCTGACTTAGAAATAGAAGCAGCAAAATATATTTCTGAAGAAAAAGGCGTAAAAAATGCAGAGGAAGCATTAAAAGGCGCATCAGATATTTTAGCTGAAGAAGTAGCAGAAAAAGCAGAATTACGCGCCTATCTGCGGGATTATTTCTTAGATGAAGGGGTGTTTGTTTCCCGTATTAAAGAAGAACATCCAGAAGGTACAACCAAATTTGAAATGTACCGCAATTATCAAATCAAAATCAAAAATATCGCCCCTCATAATATGCTGGCTTTGTGTAGAGGAGAAACAGAAAAAATCTTAAATTTTGACATGGATTTTGATGAGGATTTTGTACTTTCCTATTTAGAATCCCAAGAAATTAAAACCAAGGTCAGAAATATCAGAGACTTTTATCAAGCCATGTTAAAAGATGCCTTTAACCGCTTGATGAAAACTTCTCTTATCAGTGAAGTAATTTCTGAGAAAAAAACTTATTCTGATATAGAATCAATCAAAACATTTGAAGCTAATTTGCGGGAATTATTATTATCTGCACCTGCGGGAATGAAACCCACATTAGCGATAGATCCAGGTTTTAGAACAGGTTGCAAAGTTGCAGTTTTAGATCAAACAGGTAAATTCTTAGAATATCAAGCCGTATTCCCTCATCAAGCAGCAGAACAACGACAAAAAGCAGCACAAACACTAAAGAAATTAATTCAAAAATACAACATTGAATTAATCGCCATTGGTAACGGAACAGCATCCCGTGAAACCGATGAATTTGTAACAGAAGTATTAACAACTTGTGAACGCAAACCTGTTAAAGTCATAGTCAATGAATCTGGTGCTTCCATATATTCAGCCAGCAAAGTTGCACTTGCAGAATTTCCTGATTTAGATGTTACCGTCAGAGGTGCAATTAGTATCGGGAGAAGATTACAAGATCCCCTAGCAGAATTAGTAAAAATTGACCCCAAATCAATTGGTGTGGGACAATATCAACACGACGTTGATCAAAAATTGCTGAAAAAGAAACTCGATGAAACAGTAGAAAGTTGTGTGAATTATGTGGGAGTAGATTTAAACACCGCATCCAAAGAATTGCTCACCTTTGTTTCAGGAATTACCCCCACAGTTGCTAACAATATTATTGCTTATCGCAACCAAAACGGCGCATTCAAAAATCGCAAACAACTGTTAAAAGTAGCGAAACTAGGACCAAAAGCTTATGAACAAGCAGCAGGTTTTTTAAGAATTAGAGATGGAGAAAACCCCCTAGATAACACCGCAGTTCACCCAGAAAGTTATCCTGTAGTAGAGGCGATCGCTAAAGATTTACAAGTACCATTAAAGCAGGTAACACAAATAGCTGAAAATCTGAAAAAAACCAACCTCAAAAAATACGTAACTGACACCATTGGAGAACCAACCCTGCGTGACATTCTCAACGAACTAGAAAAACCAGGAAGAGATCCCCGTGCAGAATTTAAGTATGCAACATTCAAAGAAGGAATAAAAGAAATTAGCGATTTAAAAGAGGGAATGGAATTAGAAGGAATAGTCACCAACGTTGCTAACTTTGGTGCATTTGTTGATATCGGAGTACATCAAGATGGTTTAGTTCACATATCCCAACTTGCAGATAGATTTGTAGATGATCCCAAGAAAATAGTTAAAGTTGGACAAGTAGTAAAAGTCAGAGTATTAGAAGTGAACGAAAAATTAAAACGCATTGGTTTATCAATGAAAGCAGTCAAACAATAAGCAAGGAGTCAGGAGTCAGGAGTCAGGAGTGAAAACCGCTGACTGGAAAAGACTCCAGTTTCCTATAAGTGAAAAATCCTCCTTCCGATATACCTCAATCCTATCTAGCAACAGATGTGAAAACTGCAAAATTCTTTAAAAATAAAGGTAGCAGTTAGAGAGGTAAAAATAATGTGGGCGACATTTTTAACCGCACTCGCTACAGCATTAAGCTTGTTAATTGTCGATATCATCTTTCCTGGTGTTAGAATTGCCAATTTTCCCGCAGCTTTAATTGCTGGGTTAGTAATTGGTGCGATTAATGGTTCAATTAAACCAATTATTTCCACCCTGTCTTTACCATTGACTTATGTAACTTTCGGTGGATTTTCTTTAATAGTCAACGGAATTTGTTTTTGGTTAGCATCAGTTTTAGTTCCTGGTTTTAGAGTGCAGGGAATTATTGCCTTTCTTCTCGCTCCAGTAGTTCTATCTTTGGCTAATACCTTCATCAATAAATACTTTGCAGAAAGAAATCTGGAGTTACAAGGCAATAATAGTCAAATCACGACTGAATCTTAAATGAAAGCAAGTAAGTAGTTTTGAAAAAGTAGGAATCATCCCATGAAATTAACTCGTTTGCTGCTTGGTTTATTCTTACCTCCTGTGGGAGTATTTCTGACAGAAGGTGTAGGTATAACTTTGATCATTAACATTTTGTTAACCTTGCTAGGTTGGCTTCCCGGTAGTATTCATGCACTGTGGGTAATTACCAAACATGAAGAAAGATTGAATAGAGGGGAAGGTTTTTAGTTGAATTTTTGCAGAGAAATAGCAGTTTGTGTTCAATAAATTTCTTCCACTAATAGATTTTCTGCTGCTTCTAACATAGATGCAGCAATATTTTTTAAATCTTCCCGATTATTTAAATAAGTTCTTAAAGCTTCCATCGGATCTATACTGCTGCTGGCGCTTAATTCAGGAATACGCGGTTTAGCTAATTGACTAACTAATTCTGGTTGAATTGTATAGATGTGCGCTGTACTTAAAGCTTTATGAATTGCGGAATTTTCAATTAAATCTAACTGTTCAGAACGCAATTTATAGATTAACCTAACTACAGTTTCTTCGAGTTCATATTTAGCGATCGCCTTCAACAAAACTTCCTGCGGATCATCACTTTTAGATAAATCTACCTCAATAGTGCGAAATGTACGCACAGGTAAAGAGCAAAATTCCCACTCTACATTACCTTTTTCCAACTCCACCATTACATAACCTTTATCTTCCTTCTCCTCACTAAAATCTACCCTTTCTATACTCCCAGGATAAATCACAGGTGGATCATTAGATTTATTCAGATTTTGATGGCAGTGAACATGACCCAAAGCCACATAATCAAAACAAGGGCGTGTTAACAAAGATAAAGGTAAAGTAAAGCCCTTACCCACAGCTAACAAACGTTCAGCACCTAACATAGCATTATCAGCCATTAAATGGGCTAAAAGTACGGTAGGTACATCAGGATCAAGTTTTCTCACTTCTCCTTCTAAAACCACTTCTAAGCGTTCTGTTAAAAGTTGATTGACTTCAGCCATAGATAAACCCGCTGTTTCCTTGCGAGTCATCAACATGGAACGAGTCAACCAAGGGAGTGTAATTACTTGTACTTTACCGTTACGGGTTGGGATATGATGGGTAGTTAAAGTATCACCAACTACAAAACCAGGAACGCCAAGAGTACGGTAAATATTTAGACTTGCGCCGCCCACACCTTGGGAATGTAAGTCATGATTACCAACTAACAAAACTGTCGGTATATTGGCATCTACAAGGCGGCGGAACTGACTAGCAAAGGCTTCTTGTACGTAGGGTGCGGGGGTGGCATCGGGAAAAGCATCACCACCAAAAATCACCATATCTACTGGTTCTGATAAAGCGCGATCAATACACAAAGATAGGGTATTGACAAAATCTTCTAATCGTGTATTTAAGCCTGTGGCGGGGTTGATGCGGCCGTGGGAGAAACCGCTTCCTATATGGATATCTGAAAGGTGTAGGATTTTAATCATGTTGCTGAGTGGGATTTTTTTTAACGAACCGCAAAGAACGCAAAGGACACGAAGGAAAGAGAATTTAAGAGATATTTTCCATAGGTCTTATAATAACGAACCACAGAGGTACAGAGGACACGGAGGGAGGAAGTTTTAGTTTTTATCTGCGTTTATCTGCGTTTATCTGCGTTCGATTATTTTTGATGCTTGGGTTATGTTACAATTACGGGCATATTTAAGCATACATCTTTTTATGTTACAACCTGGAAAGCCTTTACAACAACGTCCCCAATATGTAATAGAAGAAGAAATAGGTTCTGGGGGTTTTGGTGTTACCTATAAAGCTAAACATCAAGAGTTGAAGTTACCAGTTGTTATTAAAACTCCTAATAGTCGTTTGTGTAGAGATGCTAATTATCCTAAATATGTGGAAGGTTTCCGCAAGGAAGGAAGAAGATTAGCAGAGATTACCCAACTTCAACATCCCAATATTGTCAGAATTATAGACTTTTTTGAGGAGGATGGTTTACCATGTCTGGTGATGGATTTTGTTAAGGGTGAAAATTTATATCATTTGGTGCAAGATAAAGGTGTTTTATCAGAATCTACTGCTATTGATTATATTAAACAAATTGCTGATGCTTTATCTATTTGTCATGAAAATGGCATTATTCACCGGGATGCACATCCTGGAAATATGATTTTAAAAGAAAATAGCAATACTGTAGTTTTGATAGATTTTGGTTTAGTAGGAAATGTGGACAGTGAGAGTATTAACCGATCTGCTAATTTAGCTTTTGCACCTTGGGAACAAATGTTAGATACAGAGAAAGCACCAACTCTTGATGTTTATACTTTAGCTGCTTCTTTGTTTTATTTATTGACTGGAGATACTGCCACACCTTGTTTAGCAAGGAAGCTAGATAATCGGACTTTAATAGAACCGAAGGAATTAAATTCTAGGATTAGTGATAAGTTAAATCAAGCAATTGTTAAAGGATTGGAATTAGAACCTAAAAACCGTCCGCAAATTATTAAGGAATGGGTGGGTTTATTTTCTGAAGTTGACAGTATCAGGAAGATAGAAATTGAGCAAGTAATATGGTGGTTAATGGCTCTCCTAGAGTGGCTATGGTAATTTAATAAAAAACAACGGTTAAAACCATTAGTGTATAACGATTACATCAATCAAAAATAATAGATTTAATAAAAATTGATTTTGATTTTATTGAATCTATTGATACATAATGAATTTAACCAAGTATTAAGTGTTAAATGGTCATATCTAGTCTAGGAGAGCCTGGTTAATCAAAATTATCGGTATCTTATGGGTTGTCCTTTTTGTGTATTTGTCGGTGTTTGGAGAATTTTGTATATTTGGCTTGAATGTTTGTTTCGTTGGAGGTTGATTTTGTAGTTTGTAGAGTGCGGTGGAAGTGCGAAAATATCAGAAAATATACAAATCAATTAAATACACGACGTAACGCACCAGTTCTATTGTCAGAATCAGGATAACCAGGATTAAAGGATTAACAGGATGGTAATTTTTAGATGGTTGATAACCATTAAAAACCCATCATCAAAAAACATCCTGATAGCGAAGCGTGGCGTTAGCCATAAATCCTAAAATCCTGGACATCCTGATTCAGACAAAAAAATTCTAACTTTTGACTTTTGACTTTTGACTTCCCGAAGGGTGTCCTGGACATCCTGATTCAGACAAATACAAAATATTAATATTAGTCATTAGTAATTAGCCATTTTTTAACACATTACCAATGACCAATGACCAATGACCAATGACCAATAACTAAAAACTAAATGTGAATACCACACTCAGTTTTACCAGTTCCTCTC
This sequence comes from Sphaerospermopsis sp. FACHB-1094, assembly GCF_014696195.1. Classification (NCBI taxonomy): domain Bacteria; kingdom Bacillati; phylum Cyanobacteriota; class Cyanophyceae; order Nostocales; family Aphanizomenonaceae; genus Sphaerospermopsis; species Sphaerospermopsis sp. FACHB-1094. The sequence goes on from NZ_JACJPT010000060.1 coordinate 6,828, forward strand.
CAACGTCCAGCGCGTTCATCTTCACCTTCACGTACTTTAGTAGTAATAGGTTCATCACCAATGCTAGGATATCCTTGATCATGAAGTGGGTTATAAATCACTTTGTGTTCTGCAACATAATCCCAGCTTTGTTTACGAGTCCAAGCAGCTAAAGGATTAATTTTTAAACGTCCTTGGTTGTCTAATTCAAAAATAGGCATATTCGCACGGGTAGCAGCTTGGTCACGACGGCGACCTGTAATCCAAGCTACGGTGTTTAGTTCGTTTAAACCGCGTGTTAAAGGTTCAATTTTAGTAACGTCGTGGAATTTGATAATATCTGTATCCCATAATGCTTCACCGTACTTAGCCGCAAAAGCTTCACGGGTGTCTACATCAGGTGCTTTGTAGGTTTTTAAATCTAGGTTATATAGGTCTTTTACTTTAGCAACTAATTCTAAAGTTTCTTTGAAGTGATACAGAGTATCTAGGAAGATAACGGGTACTGGATGCTTGAGTACAGTATATAAAATGTGGGTGAGGATGATGTCATCAACGTTAAACGCGCTGGTTTGTACTAAACCTGTGGGTATGTTTTCCACAGACCAAGCTAGAATTTCTGTAGGGGTAGCGGTTTCAAATTTCTGATTTAAGCTATCTAAATCAAAAGTTGCAGCGACTGTCATGATAATTCTCTAGTAAGGTATTTTTACTTTGTGTTAAGTTTCATCCTACCTTATAAAGACACCTATTCCTATCGTTATTGTTGATATTTAGGTAATTATTTTGTACGGTTATTACCACAGGGGATATTTTAAAGTCTGTTTTTAAACGCAGATGGACGCAGATAAACGCAGATATTATATATAATATAATACTATAATACATATTTATTGCCATTTTTCACTACCAGGTAATTTAATAATGATTTCTGTGATAGCTTTTGGTAAGTCTTTTACAGAATGTACATAGGTCAATTCTAGAAAATTTAAAGCAGTGGAAATTATGCTATTTTTATCAACCATTTCTGCTAGTTGAAATTCTGTATAGATACCATTCAAAACTTCTACGCTTGCATCACCTATTGCTAATTCTATTTCTTCTTCTAAATAATTATCCCATTCATCTTTATTGATGTAATAGGATTTTTTATTTTCTTTAAGATTGATTTTTTTGATTTCTACTAAAGCGTTACGAATAGACACAACCCAAGAGTTTGTTAACCTTTTTTCTATTTGATTTTTAATCAAATGTATTAACAAAACCCTTAAAAATGATTGAATATTCCTTAAAATTGCTTGTTTACTCATCCCCTCTAACTCATCAACAATAGCCAAAGCATCTTCATAACGTCCGGCTAAAATACTATTTCTCAAGTCTATTAATTCCTGTGTCATCTTTTTTCACCTCTTAGCTTTTCCCTAACTGCCAATTTTCCCCACTGGGTAATTTACCTAAATATTCATCTATTATATCAGGTAATTCTCGGATTTGATAATTATAGGTAAATTCAAGTAATTCTGTTGCTGTTAATATTAATTGTTCTTTATTGAGAAGTTGTGAAAGTTGTTTTCTGTTAAATTTACCATTCATTACTTCTAAAGTAGCTGGACGAATAGCAGACTCTAAAGCATCTGTTAATATTTCACCCCATTCATCATTATTGATATAATAAGATTTTTTATTCTCTTTCATGTTCAATTTCTTAATTTCTAAAATCGCATTTTCAATAGATGCTGCCCAAGAATTTGTTAATCTTTGTTCGATTTGATTTTTGATCAAATAAATTAACAAAACTCTCAAAAATGATTGAATATTCCTGAAAATTGCTTGTTTACTCATCCCCTCTAATTCATCTACAATTGCTAAAGCATCTTCATATTTTCCAGCTAAAATACTATTTCTCAAGTCTGTTAATTCCTGTGTCATATTAATTAACCTCAAAGGTTATTTAATAGTATTATAACAAATAATTCATAAATTTGATCAAAATAAGATCCCGGACTTATTTAAGAAGTCCGGGATCTGGGGTTATTTAGTTTTTATGTCTTAATAAGGCCATTTCCAGTCTCTAATTTCTGGCATATCTTCACCGTGTTTCTCGATGTATTGCTTATGTTCAATCAATTTATCTTGTAAATTTTGTTTCACATAAGCGGCTTTATAACCCAATTTTGGTACACGATCTATTACATCCATTACTAAATGGAAACGATCTAAATCATTCATTACCACCATATCAAAAGGTGTGGTTGTTGTTCCTTCTTCTTTGTAACCACGAACATGAATATTATTGTGGTTTGTATGGCGATAGGTGAGACGATGAATTAACCAAGGATAGCCATGAAATGCAAAGATAATTGGTTTATCTGTGGTAAAGATGATATCAAAATCTTTGCTGCTTAAACCGTGGGGATGTTCACTTTTTGGTTGTAGTGTCATCAAGTCTACAATGTTCACTACCCGCACTTTTAATTCTGGGAAATTTTGCCGTAAAATATCCACCGCAGCTAGGGTTTCTAAAGTGGGAATATCCCCCGCACAAGCCATAACTACATCGGGTTCACCATCTTGATCATTACTTGCCCATTCCCAAATTCCTAAACCTTTGGTACAGTGTTTAATGGCTGCATCCATGTCTAAATATTGCAGTGCCGGTTGTTTTCCAGCTACTATCACATTTACATAGTTGCGACTTCTTAAACAATGGTCGGTGACAGATAACAAAGTGTTAGCATCGGGTGGCAGATAAACACGAATAACGTCGGCTTTTTTGTTAATTACATGATCCAAAAACCCAGGATCTTGGTGAGAGAAACCGTTATGATCTTGTCGCCAAACATGGGAAGTGAGAAGATAATTTAAAGAGGCGATCGGTCTTCTCCAAGAAATATGACGAGTTGTTTTTAACCATTTGGCGTGTTGGTTAAACATCGAGTCAATGATATGAATAAATGCTTCATAACAGGAGAAGAAACCATGTCTTCCTGTTAGCAAATATCCTTCTAACCATCCTTGACAGTTGGTTTCACTCAGCATTTCCATTACCCGACCATTTGCTGATAAATGATCATCTTCGGGCAAAGTTTCCGCCACCCAAGTTCTGTTAGTAACTTCTAGTACAGGATCGATGCGGTTAGATGCGGTTTCATCGGGTCCAAAAACTCGGAAGTTCTTGCTTTCCAGGTTTTCTTTCATCACATCCCGCAGGAATTTTCCAGTAACTTTGGTTGCTTCTGCGTTGACTGTTCCGGGTTTGGGGACTTCTACTGCATAGTTGCAAAATTCTGGTATGATTAAATCACGCAGCAAGATACCACCGTTAGCGTGGGGGTTGTCTCCCATGCGTCGCTGGCCTGTGGGTGCGAGTTCTGCAAGTTCGGGAATGAGTTGACCGGTTTCGTCAAAGAGTTCTTCGGGTTTGTAACTCTTCATCCAGTCTTCTAAAAGTTTCAAATGTTCTGGTTTACCAGCTATATCACTAAAGGGGACTTGGTGCGATCGCCAATAGTCTTCTGTTTTCTTCCCGTCTACTTCCTTGGGTCCAGTCCAACCTTTGGGAGTTCTTAAAATGATCATTGGCCATTGCGGGCGTTTTTTGAAACCATGTACCCGCGCTTCTCTTTGGATACCTTGAATTTCCGTAACAATAGTATCTAAAGTTGCTGCCATTTGTTGATGAACATCCGCCGGATCAGCACCTTCGACAAAGTAAGGTTTATAGCCGTAGCCGATAAATAGGCTTTCTAGTTCATCATGGGGTATCCGTGCTAATACGGTGGGATTAGCAATTTTATAACCGTTTAAATGTAAAATCGGTAAAACCGCACCATCAGTAGCAGGGTTGAGGAATTTGTTAGAATGCCAGCTTGTAGCTAAAGGTCCGGTTTCGGCTTCCCCATCACCCACAACCGCCGCAACTAACAGGTCTGGGTTGTCAAAAGCAGCACCAAAAGCGTGTACTAAAGCATAACCGAGTTCTCCCCCTTCGTGAATAGAACCGGGGGTTTCCGGGGCAACGTGACTAGGAATACCACCAGGGAAGGAGAACTGTTTGAACAGTTTTTGCATTCCCTCTGCATCTTGGGAGATGTTGGGGTAATATTCGCTATATGTTCCTTCTAAGTAGGTGTTAGCTACCAGTCCGGGTCCACCATGTCCGGGTCCTGCGATGTAGATGGTGTTGAGGTCGTATTTTTTAATGATGCGGTTGAGGTGGACATAAATAAAGTTCAGTCCAGGGGTAGTTCCCCAATGTCCTAATAGTCGCGGTTTTACGTGGTCCTGTTTAAGGGGTTCTTTCAGTAGGGGGTTGTCGAGGAGGTATATTTGTCCGACTGAGAGATAGTTGGCTGCACGCCAATATGCGTTAATTTTGTGTAATTCTGTGTCTGTTAAGGGTTTTGGTTTGGGAGTGCTGGCTAATGTCATTTTCAACTCCGGTAGTATTTACACCAATGTCTAGTGTAATGGTTTGCTGTTTTGGTGTCATCTTACCTGTGATTTGTTTTTTCGGTGGGATGTTACAGATTTTTTTGATGTCACGCAGAGGCGCAGAGGCGCGGAGAGAGGAAGAAGTGATGATAAGTTTTTTTCTTATAAACGCCAATTATCTAATATTAATGAATAGCCTAAATTTTAAATTATTATTAAGTAATGATTTTTCTATTTTATTAGTCTTTAATATTATGTCCTCTTTTTTCCATAGCTTCAGCTACTATTTCATCAACAACTTCTGGAATATCGGCATATAATCCCATTAATGGGTCTTTTTGTTCTTGAATTTCTGCTAATCTAGCAATTACTTTTGTGAGCAATTCTGATACACTAGATTGGTTAAGCATTGCTAGGGTTTTGGCTCTTTCCAATGTGAGTCTGTCTATTTCTAAGTTAATTTGTTCCATGATGACTTTGACCTCTATTTTATGGTTTTATCTAATTGTATCATAGTAGTTGGCGTGTCGGTTTGATGATTGCTGCGAATTTCAAATACTCCATTAAAACCTTTTAAGGGTTTTATTTTGGTATGAGTTTGATTAGTTTGCACTCGATAGAGAATATACCCAATTTCGTCAATTACATCTTCAGGAAATTCTAAAAGTTCTTCTTTGGAGGTTTTGAATCTTACGACACATCCTTTATTGTATATGATAGCACATAGTCTTAGTTAAAGATACAAAAATATACAAAATGCGTGTCAAACTAGGAAATTCAACTTCTTGAAAAAATCGAGTATTTGGGAAAATTTACTGATTATTATAAAACCTGAAGAATTACAAATTAACACATTAGCAAAAAATCAAAAAATGCAAATTGTTAAACGCAATATCGAATTAAAAGTAGATGATAGTTTAATGCGGGTTTATGTCGCATCTCCTAAACCAGAGGGTAAATATCCAGGAATTGTTTTTTACAGTGATATTTATCAATTAGGTGGGGCAATAATTCGCTTAGTTAATTATTTAGCTGGGTTTGGTTATGTTGTCGCTGCACCGGAAATTTTTCACCGTATTGAACCTATAGGTTCTATCATTGAACCTGATGATCTGGGGAGAATGCGCGGTAATGATGATGCACGCAGAACTTTAATTTCTGAATATGATGCAGATACTCGCGCTGTAATTGATTTTCTCAAAAATGACAATTCAATTATTGCTGAAAAAATCGGCACTTTGGGTTTTTGTATTGGTGGACATTTGGCTTTTCGGGCTGCTTTTGAAGATGAAATAAAAGCTTGTGTTTCCTGTTATCCTACAGGTATTCCCATCGGTAAATTAGGTAAAGGTATGGCGGATACTATTCACAGATTTTCAGAAATTAAGGGGGAAATGTTGTTAATTTTTGGTACTCAAGATCCCCATATTCCTGAACAGGATAGACAGACTATTATTAAGGGTTTAGAAACTGCAAAAATACCTCATCAATTTTTCTGTTATGCAGCGGAACATACTTTTATGCGAGATGACGGTTATCGTTATGATGCGGAAGCGGCGACATCTGCATGGCGAGAAATAATTGCTTTTTTGGAGAGGAAGTTTAAAGGGTAATTGTTGATTTTCTCTATTCTGACTCCAGACTCCTTGCTTTTTAAGGCTGGGTAAGTCTTCGGCTTTGACACCTACCAAGCTACCCAAACCAGTTTTATGTTTGGATGCTGTCACCAACATCACAGGGACAGGTCTGGACTCTCCTTTGACACGCCCGACGAATTCCCATCCGCCAGTTCTGGTACAAGAGAGTGCTGCCAGCACCACCGCACACCACCCGAAAACCCACATTGTTGTTACGGTTGTCGGGGGTATTCCTGTTGCGATTGGCAGAACGACAGTTTTGAGGGTTGTTGTTCCACGAACCACCGCGCAGCAGTCGGAATTGCCTGCCCCTTCTCTATCCTCTTGTTTGAGCAAGAGAAATAAATAGCTTTAGGAATCTGATTTACAGGTTCAGATTTATATGTTATTATAAATCAAGCCAAGGCTGAAAAAGTTTCTGTTACATTAAGTAACTCAGATTGCTGAAAAATATAGAGGCCTGAAAACTAAAAAAAAATTTTGATCGCTCCACTCCGTTCCGCTTGAAGAGAGTAAAGAGAAGAAGGGCAGAGGGCAAAAGGGCAAGAGTGTAAAGGGATACTAAGTCCTGCCAGCACCACCGCACACCACCCGAAAACCCACATCGAGGTAACGGCCGACGGGGGTAAACCTGAGGCGATAGGCAGAACGACAGATCCGAGGGTAGTAGTTCCACGAACCACCGCGCAGCAGTCGATAATGATTATCATTTTCATTTATCCATGCACTGCCATCATTAGGCGCACCTTCATAGTTATGATGCCAAGTGTCAGCGCACCATTCCCAGACGTTGCCGTGCATATCATATAAACCAAAGGCGTTGGGACTAAAAGTTCCTACTGCTGTTGTTTGTCCTCGATATTTTCCTTTCGGGGCATTACCATAGGTGTAGTTACCATCATAGTTTACCACATCTGTGGTGATTGTGTCACCAAAAGAAAAAGGTTTTGCCGAACCAGCACGACAAGCATATTCCCATTCCGCTTCGCTGGGTAAACGATATTGTCGTCCAGTCTTCTTACTCAGTCTAGCACAAAATTCAACGGCATCGTACCAGGATACTTGCTCTACAGGTAATTTATCACCTTTAAAATAAGACGGATGGGGGTCTAGCCAGTCCTTAACAGTAGGACAGGAATAGACTACTTTTTCCCATTGTTCCTGGGTAATGGTATATTTCCCCATGTAAAAGGGTTTCACAGTTACATAGTGTTGGGGACGTTCATCATCTATACTAGCTTTTTCACTTTCTGGTGCGCCCATTAAAAATATACCACCAGGAATATAAACCATTTCTAATTTGACACCAAAACCTAAATCTTCGATCAAAGATTGATTTGCAACTGGAGTTAAAGAAGGTTGAGGTAATTCTTGTAATTCCTGCTGACGTTTATTAATTTGTTCTTTGATTAACTTAATCTTATTATTCCAGTTACCACGTTGACCTGGATCATTTTCATGGCGTAAATTATTTTCATACTGCTTGAGTAAATCAAAATCTGCTTTTAATTGTTCTTCCAAATGTTGACGTAAATCCACAATCTATTTTCTCCGTAATTTATTCATAATGTAATCCCAAGCAGACTGAAGATTAAAACCAGTTCCTAATTCTAATTCACCTTCATAATTTATCAAAAAAGGAACAATAGGCATAGAAACTACTAATTTATGTTTTGCATCCAGTTGAGGAGATTGAATAATTTCTGCAACTGCTGGCTGACTGCTTAGTGATAAAGAAGGTATGCGTTCCTCTAACACTACTAACATATGCTGCATTTCTGATTCAGATATTTGATTAGTTTCTATAGCATCTAGCATCTTTTCTATCAGAACTAATTGAGTGTGATTTAGTTGCTCAATAATAACTTTCAATATGGATTGTTCAGCAGCATCATAACGATTTAGTAGTGAATCCTGATTAAAAAGGACAATATTTAACTTTGCGTCTATTTGATCTATTTGGTTTTCTATTAAGTGCAATTGATTTTTTACGACCTGCATTTGAGGTTGAGAAGTTTCAGATAATTGTTGTTCTATTTCTTGATATTCTTCTGTATAATTAACAATAGATTCCTTGATGATTCTGACTTGTTTTTTATACCTCCTAACTCTGAGGATGTCGTCGTCGTCCCTCAATGCGTTCTCAAATTCTTGGAGTAATTCTCGGTCTTGCTCAAGGTGATCATGTAAATCTTGTAGTCTCTTGCGAAAAATCTCATTCAGCACAGGTATAACTCCTGGATACGGCAATATTTCAAAGTTTAGCGTATTTTTAGACCAATGTATCATATAGTCGCTAAACTGGGAATTAACCCAGCAAAATTTATTGAATCTATTTAGGGGTTGCTGAGAAAGTCTTTTCGTGTTCGCGCAGCGTAACGTAAGTTATGGGAATAAGAGTCAGGAGTCGTAGGGGCGAAGCATTCAAAAAATAACCTGTGATAAAAACTCATGTTATGTTAGGTTTGGTGAATTTATCTAACAAATGACAAACTTACCAGAAATACTTAAAATTACTCGTGAGGTGGGTTGGGGTGCAGCTAAGTTACTGCGCTCCTATTATCAAGGAAGTGTTAACAACGCTAATCTAGAAATAGAATACAAGCAAAATGAACCTATAACTGTTGCCGATAGAGTTGTGAGTGAGTATATCCTATCTCACCTACAGGCAGCATTTGTTGATGAAGATTTTGGTTATATTAGCGAAGAAACCTATAAATCTCAACAAGGTAAATATCCTGGGGAGTTAGTTTGGATTATTGATCCTTTGGATGGTACAAGAGATTTTATTAATAAAACTGGGGAATATGCAATACATATTGCTTTAGTGCAAAACACAAGGCCAATTTTAGCGGTGGTAGCAATACCGGAAGCGGAAAAGATATATTATGCTACTAAAGGTGGTGGTACTTTTGTCGAAACTGTTAATGGTTCTCATCCTTTGAAAGTGGCTGCTGCTAAACCACTTGAAGATTTAATCTTGGTTGTCAGTCGTTCCCATCGTCATGATAAGTTAGAATTTTTACTGAAAAATCTACCCTGCCAAAAACAAAAAGCCATTGGTAGTGTAGGTTGTAAAGTGGCTGCTATTGTCGAACAACAAGCAGATGTTTATATTTCCCTGTCTGGAAAGTCAGCCCCTAAAGATTGGGATCTGGCAGCACCAGAATTAATTTTAACAGAAGCTGGTGGTAAATTTACTCACTTTGACGGCAGACCATTAGAGTATAACACCGGTGACATCAACCAATGGGGCGGTTTGTTGGCTAGTAGTTCTCAAGATCACGAAATATTGTGTCAGAAAGCAGAACTAACATTAACTGAGTTTGCGGCTAAATGAAGCCCGTACACAAAAGATAAATTATTTTCCATGTAGACGTGAGTTATGCTATAATTATAATTCATGCTAAATGAGAGTGATAATTCCTAAAATCCTTAATGATTTTTTAGCTTTCAGCCTTCTATCAGTACCTAGTCAGATGTTCAGTTGGATCTAGTCTATGGGTAGCTGAGGAAATGTTACTTCTTAGGAGTTCATATTCAAAGGCTGTGCTATACTCGCGGATATAAAGATTATTTTCGGTTGAGTAAGTCGTTTTAATTTGTTTTAAATGCGTCTCTCCGAATCTAACTCTCTACACTCTCTGGTTTGGGAGACCATCTATGTCAATTTACGTTGGAAATTTGTCCTATCAGGTGACAGCAGAAGATTTGAAACTGGCTTTTGCTGAGTACGGTACAGTTAGCAATGTGCAGCTACCCACTGATAGGGAAACAGGCCGTCCACGTGGTTTTGCCTTCGTGGAAATGTCGTCTGAAGCTGAAGAAAAAGCAGCTATTGAAGCACTTGATGGTGCTGAGTGGATGGGGAGAGATTTAAAAGTGAACAAGGCTAAACCCCGTGAGGAAAGAGGTTCTTCTCGTGGAAGTGGAAGCTGGGGTGGCGGTGGCCGTTCTGGTGGAGGTCGTGGAGGCGATCGCCGTTATTAATCCTGTTCTGAAGAAATTTTAAATCTTTTAAATCTAGAGTCTCCAGCAGATAAAGCCCAGGGTTTGACTCTGCTGAGATATTTTTATACTCTAGTTTGTATGTGTTAAACCAAAAAAGGAGGACTAGGAATGACACAAGTAGTTTTAGGGGAAAATGAAGGTATTGAATCAGCTTTGCGGAGATTTAAACGTGAAGTTTCCAAAGCCGGAATTTTCCAAGATATGCGGAAGAATCGCCATTTTGAAACACCTTTAGAAAAAGAGAAACGTAAAGCAATAGCTAGACACAAGCAACGTCGTCAACAGCGTTCTCGCTTCAAGTAAGATAGTAGGTGACAGGTAACAGGTGACAGGTGACAGTAATGTTCACTGCAACTGTGTAGAAATCAGTTACCATCTCTTCGTTATTCCGCTGAAAATCTGTTTTTTTGTGGTGATACAATCTACCAGCCACAAGTAATTAGTAGAAACTAATAGAAAACCTGTTTGTAGTAGTGCTGCATTTATTGATTTTCGGCACTACTACAAGTTGTATTTAGGCTCAAAAATTAGCTAAATTTCTGCAACTGCGCGTTCAATCAAACGTCGTGCTAAAGTTTGAGTTCCTGTATGTTCATAGTAATTAGTGGACATATCTAGAAAAGCGGCTACATAGTCTAATTTGTCATCACTAAATTCAAGAAAACCTTGTAAATTGCCAAGAACTTTCTGAGCAGTTAAAGCATTAGCACTAACTATACCATTCATCCAACCCTTAACAGAATCAACACTTTGACCAATAAAGTCTAGTTTACCACCAGTACCATTGCCAGGAATTGCATCTTTCATGGTTCTAAAAGTAGAGTTTTGATCCAACTCTTGGGGTTTCATGTTACTGAGGAAAGTTAATGATTTTTGGATAAAATCAGGACCTAGAGGAATAATACCATCAACAGCAACCAAAGCTGCCATGCGAATCATTGACTCACCACTATATTCACCTAAAGCACCAACAAAATCGCCAATACTATCACCGGGAATACCATTAATTTGGCAAAAAGCGACTAATTCGGCGACTATTTTTAAAGTTAAATCAATAGTTTGAGCTTTATCTGGTTTGGGAGTGATAGAGTTTAAAAAACCAAATAAGGGAATGGTTTCACCAACTTTATTAGCCAAAGCGGCTGCACCTAAAGCCTTATCAGTACCATCAACAGTTTGATAAAGCCATAAAGCAGTTTGATAACCTTGGGATTTATCATTAAAAAGATAAATTGCCCGTTCACCAATTTGCTGAATTAGATCCTCATCATCTTCACCAGTCACAGTTTTAATAGTATTGACAAAACCCACAGTATTTTGCCATTCACCGGGAGCAATAAAATCCAAAGCATTTAACATAGAAACAGTTAAACCGCTGGTTGGTAGTTCATCAACTAACTCAAAAATTGGTTTACTCACAAAAATCTCCTGATTGATATGTTGTTATCCGAAATTTAGAGGTCATTTCAACTTAGCTAAACCATCAAGATCAAATTTTTCAATCCAATCTTCCCTGTCACTAGCGTTAAATAATGGATCTTTAGAAATCACTTTGACTTGATACTTACCCACCAAAACCGAAGTTTGGGTTTTACCCGTTTCTACAGCAGGATAACCTTCAATTTTCTTGGTGCTATTGGCATATTTTGATGCTACTGTAGGCGTGCTGGTAGTATCAGAAATAGCTAATTGAGCAACAACTTTACCGTCTTTTTTCAAATTCGCTTCTGAAAAGCCTTTTTTCTCTTGGGTATAAACTCGGTCGTAATCATCATCACTTTCAGGAAAGAAAGCATTTAATTTACTACCCTGAGTGGCATTTTTAACAACAGCCTGACCACTTTTTTGTTTTGTGCTTTCCTGTTGTGCTTGATCAAAACGATTAGGTACTTTTTCCGCACAAGCGGTAGTCAGCAATAAAACACACAGTAGTAAACTGGCTAAAATTCTACGACTACGAGATAAGATCATGTTTTTTCTCCTTCAATGCTTGAAGCTTGAGGCAATTATCTGCTTTACTTGAGTATTTGCACCAAAAAATTTACTATTTGATCATGATTGGTAGTCCAGATAACCAATTTTTTCCTAACTTGATGATTCCACACGATAAGCTATCACAGTATAGAAGGGATCTCCTCCTGGTAAACCCAACCATTGTAAAAAATTCGGCGCAGTTGATTTATTGATGATCACTTCGGGAGTGGAAAACCCTGGTACTGAAGCAAAGTAACGCTTAACTAGCTCAACTCTAGACGCTTCTGAGGCATCCCGCCAGATTTGAATCGCCTTTTGATAAAACATCCGGTTAGAAAAGCTGATAATAGCCACACCACCAGGTTTAAGAATACGGTGAATCTCGGAAAATACAGCTTCTGGATATTGAATATACTGGACAGAAACACAGTTGACAACAGCATCAAAATCCTGATCTGGCAAGGGTAGCTGAGGTTGTGAGTTGAGATTTTGCACGAAATAATGGTTCAGTCGAGGATTGCGTGCTAGTTCCTCGGCGTTGAGTCCATGTCCCTCCACATGAGCAAATTCTATTTCTTCTGGTAGATGAGACACCCAACTGCTCATCATATCAAAAATGCGCGTGTTCGGTTGCAGTCGCTGACGATATAAATCTGTTAATTGTTGAATAAAGCCTTCATCAACGTGGGTGACAAAGCGCGGGTAGTCGTAAAACAATTTATCATCGGTGTCATCTAACTTGAGACGTTGATCTGGTCGCAACAGCATACGATTTGTTTGAGAATTTGTCGGGTAAGTTTGGGTAAGAAAAAATTGCCTGATTTGTGTCAATTTGGTGAGTATTCTGATTTTGAATTGTGTATACTAACCAAACTAATTCATGACTTACGCAGAACAGAACGCAAGTAGGGGTAATTCATGAATTACCCCTACGCAATAATCAGGTTTTTAGTCCAATTTTGCCTAAGTCCTATAATTTTAAAACAAAACTGTTACACAATCTACAGATCAACTGATGATTCTCATTAATTAAATGTTCTATAAATCACCTTTATTGAAAGATGTCTGGCTACAAATTCGTTTATTGACAAAATCACACTATGCTCTTTTGTTAATTTGGTTACTACCTTTATTGCTATTTACTTCTGGTGAAACTAGCCTCATGGCACATGACGAAGCTCTTTATGCAACAAGAGCGCGTTTGATGTTTGATTCTGGTGACTGGATAGCACCTTGGGAAAATGCCCATCATAAAACCCCTGGTTTTTATTGGTTAATTGCTGTTTTTTATCAGTTATTTGGTGTCAGTGATACCACTGCCAGAATACCTGCTATGATTGCGGGAATTTGTTGCACATTAGTTATATATGAAATAGCTAAAATATTACTGGGTAAAAAGTTAGCTTACCTATCGACGGCTATTTTGAGTGTAGAATTTCTCTGGCTACAATATTGTCGTTTAGCTGCACCTGATGTACCTACAATTATATTAGTGTGTTTAGGTATTTTATCTTTATTAAATTCTGAATTATATCCAAAATATAGATGGATTTATGGTTTGATTGTTGGTTTATGTTTTGGTTTAGGTTTCTTGATAAGAAGCTTTATGATTTTTTTGCCGATGGTGGCTTTATTACCTTATTTAATTGGAGAAAATCGCCGTCATCGTCATCTTACCAACCCGATGTTATATGTAGGATTTTTAATTGGGTTTATTCCTACTTTAGTTTGGTTATGGTTTAGCTGGCAGCGTTATGGTGGTGATAGTTTTGGCCAGTTGTGGGATTTTGTCGTGCGACTGGGTAGTCGTGAACAACATGGAAATAATATATTTTTCTATTTCTGGAATATTCCTTTAAAATCTTTTCCTTGGTTCTTTTTTAGCCTTTTAGGTTTAGCTTTAGTAATTCGTAAACCTATCCCTCGCTACCAATTATTATTAGTAGGTTTTCCTGTTGTTTTATTTTTAGAAATCAGTTTATTTTTGACTCGATTTTCTCATTATAGTCTTTGTCTTTATCCTTTTATTGCTATGTTTGCCGCTGTGGGTTTAGACTGGTTGGGAAAAATTTACCAACAAAGAAAATCGAGTAAAGTTAGTAACTTTAGTAAAGTTCAAGCATCTCTTACCCGCAATATTAGTTATGTATTTGGTGTTTTAGGTATTATCTTTATTTTAGCTGGTGTAGTGGCTTTGGTTGCAGGGATTCTTGATATTCAAAAGTATGCAATTCTGGCGTTAATTTCTGGTTTAGGTTGTTTAATTGTACCTTGTATTTGGATTGGACGCTATCATTTTTATCAGAAATTTCTCACTTATCGTTACTGGATGGGTGGTTGGTTAATTGCCTGTTGGTTATCTATCGCTACGGCTGGGAGTTTAGGTTTATTAGGAGACTTAAACCCTGAATTTAGAATGTTTTTTCAGCAAGAATATATTGCGTCAATTCTCCAAAATTATCCGGTAGCTTTTGTCAAATCCGATGATAAATATTCTGTTTTGATTAATTTTTATACTCCTATTCATGGTCAAAAAGTACAGTCAATTTCTCAATTACCAGCTTTGAGTTATGCTTGGATTTATCCGCCTAATTCTGATGATTTAGTTAAGAATTATCGTGTTGTTGGTAGTATTAAAAATTATCAATTAATTCAAGTTTTACCAGTTGAAAATAAAAGTTCGTAGTAAGGGCTTTAGCCCTTGAGAAAGCGATGAATCGCTTACTACGAACCAACTTTATTTGACATTAGCTTCTGGTTGATGAGAGTCTTTATCTTTGAATAAATCAGCCGCTGCTAATAATAACTCTCTCAAATTTTGTTTTAATTGACGTTCTTTTTTCGCTATGGATGCACCTGCTTCACCGAGTTTGTTTTCTAACTGAGAGTGTTTTTCTCCTACTTGTGTAGCCACATTTTCCGCTTGGGGACGAGCTTGATTATACCAGGTTTTGGCATCGTCTAAATATTCTTTGACTTCTACAGAACGTCCGCCATAACGTGCCGCTAAATTAGCACGAATAATGGCTAATTGTGCTTGTAATTGGGCGTAGCGTTTCTTTAATAAAGCGACTTCTTCACTATTTTGGATAGTATGAATTGCTGAGGCGATCGCATTTTTAATACTATCCGATTTTTCTTGACTTGTATCCTGAATTTCTGCTAACATTCCCTCAACTTCTTGTTGCAGTTGTTCTTCTTCTTGATCTAATTTCGCTTGAATTTGTTTGAGTTCGGTTTGGGTTTTGACAATAGCTTCATGTCTTTTGCTATTCACCCCTTCTAAAGCACCTTCAATAGAAGCTGTGACTTCTTCTTTGATTTCGCTACCTTTATCTTGGAGATTTTCAATTACTGTAGAAACAGCATCTTTAACTAAAGTGCGTAACTCACTAGAACCTTCTTTGACTTCAGCAGAAACTTGAGAAACTGCGGTTTTAACAATTTCTCTAATGTTTTCTGTTCTTAATTGTCCCGTGGCTTTGGCTTCTTGTAAATCTGCTTGGATTTTTTCTTTAATGTTGTTAGTCATTGTTAATCCTGATAATAATCATAATGCTACATAGTCATTATGACTCATGATTTTTTTGTCTACACACCTCCTGGAGATAGAAAACAGCAAATCAAAAGTTAGATTTGTGCAAAGTCACCAATTATGAGATGATAAATAATCAGATCTCCGACTTCTTTGAGAAGTCGGGGATCTATATCCTGATGATGAGAAATAAATAATTAACTATGTGGCGTGTAAATATCACTTGTTCGGGAGATGCTTGGAAAATTCATGGTGCTGAGTTTAAAACAATGGCACAAAATTATCGAGGTGAAGTGATATCTTCTAAAAAACTGCCCGATGGTACTCGCATCATGGCTTATAAAATTGAAGATGTCAGTGATGCGGAGGAATTTCAAGAAAAGTGCGCTAATTTTCCAGGGTTTACATCTGATTTTGAATCATTATAACCATGAAAAAACTCATAACTTTGATTTTGTTGACTTTCTGTTTGTGGATAATCAATTTTCCCTTACCAGCTAACGCTTTAGATACCCAAAATGGGGCGGAAGTTTTTAGCGTTCATTGTGTTGGATGTCATATCAATGGTGGTAATATTATTAGAAGAGGCAAGAACTTAAAAAAGAATGCTTTGAAAAGATATGGTATGGATTCTTTAGAGGCGATTACAAATATCATCACTAATGGTAAAAGTAATATGTCAGCCTATAAAGAAAAGTTGACAACGGAAGAAATCAAAAATGTCGCGGCTTATGTTTTGGAACAAGCAGAAAACAACTGGAAATAATCAGATCAACAATAACACAAACAATAAGATCAAAAATATCATGTTACCTGAAGCAAGTTATTTACAATTTACCCCTGATTTAAAGATTTGCCGAATTTTAAATGGAATGTGGCAAGTTTCTGGAGGACATGGACGCATTAACCAGAAAGCTGCTATTGAGTCAATGTTTCAATATGTGGATGCTGGTTTTACGACTTGGGACTTAGCAGATCATTATGGACCAGCAGAAGATTTTATTGGTGAATTTCGTCGTCAGTTAATAGCAACTCGTGGAGAAGAAGCGGTTAATAATATTCAAGCTTTTACAAAATGGGTTCCGCGTCCGGGAAAGATGACGAAACAAATAGTAGAGGAAAATATTAATATTTCTCTGCGTAGAATGGATGTTAAATCATTAGATTTGATGCAGTTTCACTGGTGGGAATATCGAGACTCTAATTATTTAGATGCTCTCAAATATATGGCAGAATTGCAAACAGAGGGCAAAATTAAGCATTTAGCTTTGACTAATTTTGATACGGAACATTTGCAAATTATCACGGAAGCTGGAATTAAGATTTTTTCTAACCAGGTGCAGTATTCTTTGGTTGACAGAAGACCACAGGTAAATATGGCTAAATTCTGTCAAGAACATGATATAAAATTGTTTACCTATGGTAGTGTGTGCGGTGGTTTGTTATCAGAAAAATATTTAAATCAACCAGAACCACGGGGTTTTGATTTGAATACAACCAGCTTGAAGAAATACAAAAATATGATTGATGCTTGGGGTGGTTGGAGATTATTTCAAGAATTGCTTTCCACCCTGAAACAAATTGCCGATAAACATCAAGTGAGTATTGCTAATGTGGCTGTGAATTACATTTTAAATCAGCCCGCAGTAGGCGGTGTAATTGTTGGTGCTAGGTTAGGAATTGCAGAACATATTGCCGATAATGCGCGGGTGTTTGGGTTTAGTTTGGATGCTGAGGATGTGAAAAAAATTGATGCAGTTTCGCAGCAGTCACGGGATTTATATCAGTTAATTGGTGACTGTGGGGATGAATATCGAAGGTAGTTAAGCAGGGCTTGGGGAATAACTAACCCCTCATTTATTCTTCGTGCATCAAAGCTTGAAACTGAAAACTGACAACTGAAAACTGATAATTGATCACTGAATAAATCAACAAATAGTTATTTTTTTAGTTAGGGTTTGCTGAATAAACCTAAAACCTTGATATATCAAAGGTTAGAGGCTGATAAACACAGAAATTAGTGCAAGGGTTTTGAAGGGTATACCGGAAAAAGTGTGCATTTTTTGGGATTTCAAGAGATGGCAAAGAAATTTTCAAATCTCCTCCTGACACAAGAGGGCAACCACGGGGGGTTTGCCCCTACTGACTCCTGACTCCTATGCCCTCACGGAAAGACTTTCTCAGCAACCCCTAGTTAGGGTTTGCCGAAAAAGTTATCTGTGAGGGGTCAGGAACTAATTTAACCTCTGTGTAAGATTTTTGGCTTGGTCGGTGATTTTGTGCCAATTCCCTTCTAAAACCCAATTTTTCGGGAATAATTCCCCACTTAAACCCACGGCTACCGCCCCAACTTGTAAAAAATCTTGAGCATTTTCTAAAGTCACACCACCGGTAGGAATTAAGGGAATATGACCAAGAGGTGCTTGTAAACTGTGGATATAACTTGCACCTCCCACTGATTGTACAGGAAATACTTTGACACAACTTGCGCCCTGAGTCCAGGCGGTAACAATTTCTGTAGGTGTAAGTGCGCCAGGAATAATAGGAACATCTTGAGATACTGCAACTTTGATCATTTCTGGGTCAGTATGGGGAGTGAAGAGAAACTGCGCCCCAGCAGCGATCGCATCTTGTAATTGTTGCACATTAAACAGTGTACCAGTACCAATTATACAATCAGGTAATTGACTACGTAATTGAGAAATTAATTCCCCAGGGCGATCGCTATTCCAGGTAATTTCTATTAACTGCATTCCCCCAGATGCTACCGCTAAAGCCATTTTTTCACCCCAGTCCATTTTCGGGGCGCGAATAACTGCGATCGCTCGATGTTTCTGTAATTGTGACAACCAAACTTGATTAGACATAAAAAATAGGCATTGCTATTATTACCCTGGAAATATGCACACTTAAAACCGCGTTGTTTATACATATTTATTACTTTTATCACTTTTATCACTTAGTCATTAAATTAAATCGGCTGCCTATAGGTACGGGTAATTGGTAAAAAACACAGCAGTTAATTACCGATTACCCATAACCTATGACTTAAAAATTAAGCAATATCTTCGCGTTCAATATATAAAAACATAAACGCGAAAGCGACTGCTGGGAAAACCAAACCAGTCAAAGGAACGAAAATGGAAGGCAAAAATGAAGAATAAGCCAGAATTGAAGGCAAAAATGAAGTTGACATAGTAAGAGTCCTTGGAAGTCACACTACAATTCACTTAGGAGCTTACTGCAAAATTCCGCCTCTTTTTGGAAATTCTCAAGATTTTTAACAAAACCGTTTACATTCCCAGTACCTCGTCGAGTTCTATTGTCGGTAAGTTAGGAGGTATGACAGTTTTAACTATTGTAACTTTGTGGCTTTCCTGTTGGGTATTCGTATCGAGAGCGATCGCCCCTACTAACACTTCTAGACAACCTAAAGGTACAATTAATTGAGTGATCGCTTCCCAATTTCCCCAAGGGGTAGTCCGTAAATCTTGGATCAGATGAGGTCCGTCTAGCAACCCACGAGTTTGGTAATCTTCCACCCATAACTTTAATACAACTGTTGATGATGCTTGGGACAGTTCTAAGCGCACTTTTATAGATGAGCCAGCAAGTAATTCACCATTGGGTAAAAACAGTTGGGGTGTGGGTAAAGATGTTAGTACCGGAGGAGATACATCCAGCAGTTGTTCCTGTGGTTCAGATGGTTGATTGCTGTCTTCATTGCTCAAGGTCATATATGTATCATCTAGAACTATTTCTTGAGACAACAATTGAGATATGTTGGGAGATGATTCTGGTTCGGGGGTTGGTTCACTTGTGCCTAGAATCATGTGTTCTGGCAAATCTATAACTTCTTCCATTTCTATTTCTGCATCTAAATTTAAATTGAGAAGTAATTCATCTGTAAAAGCGGGTGGAACAGCAGGATTTTCATCATTCAGAATTACAGGAGGCTCATCTGTTGATTCACTGATATCATCAGCATTATTAGCGTCTTGAGTATCAACTTCATCATTAGTATTATCCTCTTGATATACCAACTCGATACCTTCATCTAATAAGTACCCTTGACTCTTGATCCATTTTTGAATCAGAGGAGATGTTTCTGGTATGATTTCTGGTGTGTTTAATTCCTCGATATCGAGAATAGGAACTTGAGGAATTGTATTTTCTATCAATTCATTGTCTATCAATTCCACAGCAGAAGTTTCTTCATGTTCCTTGCTGGGTAGTAATTCTGGTGTATTTTCTGGCTTTGATAATTGAATTTCCATCAATTTTGGCAGATTGTTTTTGGTTTTTGAATTTGGTTCTGTTGCAGGTTTTAAACGTTTCAAGTATGGGAAAGAAGTTGTGACCTGTTTGATCACCAGTTTGTCCAGATTTATGGGTGGTATCTGACTAGCATTATTGACAGTTCCTGCTGATAAGCTGGAGTCTGCATTGGCAGAATTGCCAGCGATCGCATTTTTGTGAATCCGGGGTAATTTTGGCAGTGTGGGTGAACTTCCATCCAAAACAATGACTGGTTTTATTCTTGGGGGTAGAGGTTTGTTAGCTGCTGGTTTTAAAATATGAAACTGTGCTAATTTGGGGGTTTTGACGATATTGAATAGTTCTAAACTTACACGATGAGGTGGTTCTGGTTTGGTTGCTCCATCCTCAGTTGGTGGTAAGTTATCATCAGGTAACAAGTCTGGTGGACTAGATTTTTCTCTAGATTTTGCTGAGGTAACGGTCAGTAATTCTGTGACATCTGCTGTAATTATAAAAGTATGGCTGGCTAACAGTATGACTTCGCCGGCTTTAGTCAGTGTGCCATATAAATTAATATTGGCCAAAATCAACTTAGATTCACAGTTTTTAGGAATTTCAATAATGCTACTAAATGTAAAAGGTAAGATTTGATCTGTTAAAGGCTGTGTGAATTGAGCTAAGATATTGGATTCTAAAGGCGATCGCAGTTGACTAATTAGTTGCAGTTGAAAACAATGATTAATATTAGTTGTAGATAATATTTCATTTGCCAAATTGTCAATTTCTGCCAGTTCCACATACCCATTTATTGTCAAAGTTTTTCCCCAACGAGCAATATAGGTATCCCGTTCTAGAGATAAATGGAGGGGTGAGGGTGGGGATGCGACTGGTGAAATATCCTCATCTGACTGTTCTTCATCCCAAGATTCAGAACTGGGTAAAGCTAAATCGAGAACGCTTTGTAAAATTTGTTCGGCTGTTTCCCCTTTGAATAATACTGGGCTAACCGGCTGATTGATGATTGTATCTTCTACGGTTGCTGTAGACAAAGGATTGATGTCCAGGTTGCTGGGTGAAGCAACTGCAAATTCATCTTCCTGAGTGGGTGTCACCTGGGACTCTTCGTTAAATTGATCACCACTACCTAATAATGGTTGCTCATTCAACTCTAGGGGCAAAACTTTAAGGATGAGGCTATATTGCCAGGATTTCCCCAGCATATTTGTCATTAAGTCGGCAGAGCAACGTAATTCCCAAATTCCCGGGTTGAGGTCAGTAAAGGGAATTACTGCCATCAGCCCCTCTGCATTGGTACGACGCAAACGCTTAAAAATGCGGCGTTTGGGTGGAACTTCCTGAATTGAGGAGTGAATTAACCGCACTTCTACATTTGTATTAGCAAGGTGAGAACGAGCCAAAACTCTGTACTTACCTGCGAAAATTCTTAAATTTGGCGATTCCAGGGGTTGCCAATTGCGATCGCCCTGCTTCTGTATCAGAAATTGCCATTGTTCCATTGGAGTCATGCCCAAGCCCAGGATCAGCCGATTAATTTTTTGTATTAACTTGTTTGTCAGTTTAACTCAGTACGAGGTAAGAAAGTAAGCTTTATTAACTTTTTCTACTTTTTTCACTGGATATTTATTTTCGCCACGTCACGGGATGTTTTACAGCACAAGATTGTGACATCCCAAGGTGCGAAATGTGCGTTATAAACTCAACCAGCTAAAGACTTCTTGAACAGTAATATTTAATTCAATCCCTGTGAGAACTGGCAAGTAATCGCTATTTTTAAGTTCCTTAACTCGGCGATCGCTATCTACTACCAAAATACTTTCATCGTCACTATCAACCAACCAACCTAACTCAGTTCCATACTCCGCACAGTGTAGTAATTTGCTGAGAACTTGTTTATATTTCTGTTCGGGAGAGAGAATTTCCATTACCCAATCTGGATGGAGTTCAAACCGATTGGCGATGCGTCCTGATGGCAACCGAGGGATTCGCTCCCAACGAAATACCGCTATATCTGGCACAATTGCTAATCCACCAAAAATACAGCGTAGTTCTGGAAAAGCTTTGGCAATTTTCTGAGGTTTAGTAATTTGATTAACAGTAAACCAAAAAGTTTTTCCCAAAGAGCGATTCCTATGTTGCGCTGAACGCTATCACCTCCATCCCCAAACGCTTTAATACCTGCAATACACTATAAAGCTCATTATCAGGGTTTACCAAAGAAAACAGCCGAGAGTTAGCATATTTATGTTCCAATACCTTTAAAAATAAAAACTCATTACCATTGGTAATCATGCCAAAGGTTGGTAGCACAGTTTCCTCATTACTCAACATATAAGCTAAAGCTTGAGGAATTGCGCGTGTCACCGCAAAATCACTCCGTTTTGATTCAATTACCAACAACCAAAGCCGATTTTTTAACACCAAAACATCAATCCGCCCCCGAATAATCGTTCCTTCATCCTCCATTTCTAAAGCCACACTCGTTTCTGTTTCAATCCTAAATGGCCTATGATAAAAACCAGCTAAATCTAACAAGGGCGCAAGTACCACCATCTTCACCGTATTTTCTAGCATTGGGGGATCATCCATCAATTCTAAAAAATTAGCCTTCACCCGATCTAATAAATGTTGCTCTTCCTCTTTCAAAGCCTCAAGCCCATCCAACCACTCAGGAAAAAAGGTAGCATCTTGAACGATTTGAATGCCAAAATTTTGCTTTAATTCCCGTAGTGTCACATCCTTGGCTGCAATAGACTGAACCATCTTGATATTTCTCCTGACGAAATTTTAGGCTCAAGTGTATAGAAAAACCTATTAAGCCTGAAACCCTTACTCCCATATTTCTCACAAACAATGTAATCGCAATTTGTATAACCCGTATAGAGAATCGGTTTCAGGCAACTCTACATTAGATTCCTCTCAACCCTTCTGTCAAGCCTAATTGAGATGCTCCTACTCATCCTCCTGATACTTACCCATTTAACTAACTTCCCAATCTTCAAACTTTAACCCATCAATTCTGCTACACTCTCTCACATTATTAGTTACCAATATTACAGCTATTTTCAGGTAAATAAACCACATTTTGATTTACGTTTCGCGTCAACAATGTAGGGGCGAAGCATTCGGACAATTAATTATCGGTTTTTACCTATTAAGATGCTTGCTTACTTGGAAGTTTAAATATTAGTTTAGCATACTATGTACTGATGAACCATTTTTTAGAAGTACCAGTTTGATTATGACCAATTCCCAAATTTTTTCTACCTCTTTAAATTTTCAGGAAGAATACCCCTGTCCTGTTTGTCGGATCGGTAAAATCTCTGCTATGCCGTTAATGGAAACTATGTCTTGTGACTTTTGTCACGAAATTTTTACTGTCAATTTAGAATCACAGCAAATCAAGATGCCTTCTAGACAACCGCCCCTGGTGTGGCAGTGGAATGGTTTTAAGTGGAATCAAGCCCAGTTAGAAGGTGTGGAATTAGCATGGGGTTATGTGTTAGCTGCAATTGCTTTTGTGATTTTCCCGACTACTTTAATTGGCATTGGCGCTTATTATTTACCACCAAAACCAGATGTTCCTCTTTCTTGGATACCTTATGTTTGGACATTACTCACATTTTTGTCACATTCAGCAATTATAGTTTGGATTTTTATTGAAGTTTATCAAATTCCCATTAGGGCATATTGGCGTGGGATCACTCAGTGGACAAATGGCATAATTCGTAATTCGTAATTCGTAATTCGTAATTCGTAATTCGTAATTCGTAATTAAGAATAACTGCTATATAAAACCTAGACAAAACTAGACTTTACTTTCTACTTCAACGGGAGCATGGGAGCAGTTATCCCTCAGTAGACTTTCACGCCTTAGCCAGACGC
>NZ_JACJPT010000061.1:0-29934 GCF_014696195.1 Sphaerospermopsis sp. FACHB-1094
CATAAATTAGAAAATCTGGGGATAACAGATAGCTAAAACTATTCCCTATTCCCTATTCCCTATTCCCTGCCTCAACGAAGGGACTTTTTCAGCAAACCCTATTTAGTGAGATACACCTACAAATGTAAATTTTTCCAAAAAATTTATAAAATCTGTTAAGATTATAGCAACTCACCTGATTTCACTATACAAGACCTACCCAACTTAAAAATTCGGGAAACCGGATAGCGGTTTGTTAAAAGCTGACACCTTGACAAAATTCTATCTCTGATATTACCTTAAAATAACGACCGTTCGATATAAAAAACAACAAAACATCAAATATGCCGAAAATTGTGGATCATGAACAATACCGCAAAGAATTACTCGGCAAGTGTTTTGACTTATTTGCCGATAAAGGATATGGCGCTATCACCATGCGGCAAATTGCTAACGGTTTAGGGGTTTCCACGGGTACTCTTTATCATTACTTCCCCAGTAAACAAGCTTTATTTGAGCAACTGGTAGAAGAAATTAGTCAGCAAGATGTGATTGCAGCTTTAGCAGAATTAGGAGGGAAAAACAACATTTCAGAAATGATGACAGCTTTGGGTAATTATCTTGTCAACAATGAAGATTACCTAATTAAATGGACCTATGTTTGGGTTGATTTTTGTCAAAATCAAGACTCAAAAACCATGCTGAATAATAGCAAAGTTTTTAAACGTGCTAACAAAAGATATCAACAAGCAGCTTGTGAATTTTTGGGTATTGAAGATCAAGTTTTAGCATCATTTGTATTGAGTTTTGTCAACGGTGTAATTCTGGAAAAATTATGGGGTGATGAAACAATTGATTTCCTGGAACAATGCCAACTTTTAGGGGAAATGTTAACAGCTTATTTACAGACAAAGAAAAAGTAAATATCATTAATTGAACGCAGATAGACGCAGATAAACGCAGATTTTTTTATTGTGGGGAGTCAAAAAAATGAGTTATAAATTATTATTGAAACCAGGAAAACAAGGGTTAATTGTTTTGGTTTTAGCAGCCACAGCTATAACTGCGGGAATTGTAATTTACGGTATTTCTAATTTTAGTAAAATTGGCAATGCCGCCACTGGAGAATTAACAGAAACTGCTGCTATTCCTAGTAAGGTGACAACTTTAGGAAGATTAGAACCAGAAACAGAAGTAATTAAGCTATCTGCACCTTTAGCATTAGATGGAGATAGAGTAGAAAAAATCCTCTTTAAAGAAGGTAATATAGTGAAAGCAGGAGAGGTAATAGCGATTTTAACATCCCGTTATGCCTTAGAAAATGCTGTCCAACAAGCTGAGAAACAAGTGAGAGTTGCCCAAGCCAAACTTGAGCAAATAAAAGCTGGAGCTAAAACTGGAGAAATTCAAGCACAAAAAGCTAATCTTGAAAGAATAAAAGCCCAGTATGAAGGTGATAAAAACGCCCAACAACAAAATATTGCCAGAATAGAAGCTCAATGGCAAGGTGATAGAATTGCCCAACAAGCAACTATTAATAAATTAACCGCAGAATTAAATAATGCAGAATCAGAATATCAACGTTATCAACAGTTATATTCAGAGGGTGCAATTTCTAATTCTTTAATTGATAGTAAACGGTTAAATGTGGAAACTGCCAAACAAAAATTAAGTGAAGCAAAAGCAGTTATTGAACGTATAAATTCTACAGCAACCAAACAATTAGCAGAAGCAAAAGTAGCATTAAATAGAATTAACACTACTAGCAATAAACAAATTAGCGAAGCCAAAGCTACACTTAACAGTATTGCCGAAGTTCGTCCTGTAGATGTGAACTTAGCACAAACAGAAGTTGAAAGTGCGATCGCTGATCTTAAACGCGCCCAAACCGAACTCCAAGCAGCATTTATTCGCGCTCCCATGACAGGAAAAATTCTCAAAATTCATACCCGTGTCGGTGAGAAAATAAGTGAATCTGGTATTGCTGACTTTGCACAAACAGAACAAATGTTAGCAGTAGCAGAAGTTTATCAAACTGATATTAGTAAGATAAAGATTGGACAAAAAGCTGTAATTATCAGTCCTACATTTACAGGTGAACTGCTCGGAGAAGTTGCCCAAATTGGTTTACAAGTCAATCGTCAAAATGTGTTTAGTAACCAACCAGGGGAAAATTTAGACAGTCGAGTTATTGAAGTTAAAATTAAACTCACTCCTGAAGATAGTAAAAAAGTTGCAGGTTTAACCAACTTACAAGTACAAACAGCAATTGAATTGTAATGGGTAATGGGTAATTGGTAATTGGTAATTGGTAATTGGTAATTGGTAATTGCTAATTGGTTAAAATGTTTTCCTCTTCTAAATTCTAACTCCTGACTCCTGACTCCTGACTCCTGACTAACAACTAATGACTAAAAAACTATTTCTGAAAACACCTCTTGCTTTGCGTCAGTTAATGAAAGAAAAAACGCGGTTAGCTGTTGCAGTCGCGGGAATTACTTTTGCTGATATGTTGATTTTTATTCAGATGGGTTTTGAAAGTGCATTGTTTGATGCAGCTATTCAACCACATCGCAATTTATCCGCAGATTTAGTATTGATTAATCCTCAGTTTAATACCTTGTTTTCTGTAAAAAGTTTTTCCAGAGATAAACTATATCAAGCATTAAGTTATAATGGAGTAAAATCAGTTAATTCTGTTTATATTGGTACAGGACAATGGCGCAATCCTGAAACACGAATTGATCGAGCTATTTTAGTTTGGGGAGTCGATCCAAATCAACCAGGATTGAAATTTCCAGAAGTGCAAAAAAATAATGATGCTCTCAAACCACTAAATCAAGTGATGTTTGATCAAGCTGGCCGTCCAGAATATGGTGCTGTAGGTGAAATATTCCAAAAAACAGGCAATTTTCAAACAGAATTAAATAGCAAATCTGTGAGTGTTAAAGGTGTATTTAGTAATGGTGCTTCCTTTGCTGCTGATGGTAATGTGATTACGAGTGATTCCACTTTTTTGCAATTATTTCCTGAACGTAAACCCGATCAAATTGAAGTAGGTTTAATTAATCTCCAACCGGGTGCAGATGTGGAGAAAATCAAAACACAACTGAGAATAGGATTAAATCCAGATCCTAAAAATCCCTTTGTAGAAATAGGAACAACAGAAGATTTTGCCCAAAAAGAAAAGAATTATTGGGCTAATGGTACAGGTATTGGTTTTATTTTTGGTTTGGGTGTAGGAGTTGGATTTATTGTTGGTATTGTGATTGTTTATCAGATTCTTTATTCTGACGTTTCCGATCATCTTCCAGAATATGCAACTCTTAAAGCAATGGGTTATACAGATAGTTATCTTTTAGGAGTTTTAATACAAGAGGCTTTATTATTAGCTATTTTAGGTTATTTACCGGCATTTTTTCTTTCTTTTGGATTATATCAACTCACCTTTGCAGCCACTATGTTACCCATTTCTATGAAAGTAGATCGGGCAATTACAGTGTTTATTATGACTGTAATTATGTGTAGTGTTTCAGGAGCGATCGCCCTGAAAAAACTTCGTTCTGCTGACCCTGCGGACATTTTTTAAAGTTGCTAAAAAGTTCGTAGTCAGGACTTTAGTCCTGATGTGTTCAGCAAGAATAGGCAATAAATTACTGACTACAAACCATCACAAAATACTCACAACAAACCATGTTAAAAATTAATACTCAATCAAAAATTGCTTCAGATACAGTAATTCATGTTACTCAACTCAATCATTATTTTGGTGAAGGAAATTTAAAAAAACAAGTATTATTTGATATAAACTTAGAAATTAAAGCCGGGGAAATTGTGATTATGACTGGTCCTTCTGGTTCAGGTAAAACCACCTTATTATCATTAATGGGTGGGTTACGTTCTGCTCAAGCAGGAAGTTTGCAAATATTAAATCAAGAAATGCGGGGAGCAAGTAAAAGCAAGTTAACTAAATTGCGTCGTCAAATTGGTTATATTTTCCAAGCGCATAATTTGATGACCTTTTTAACAGCTAAAGAAAATGTGAGAATGTCCTTAGAGTTGCATAAAGAATATTTAAATCAAGATATTAATACTAAAGCTATTTCCATGTTAGAAGAAGTTGGGTTAGGAGATCGTGTAGATTACTATCCAGAGAGTTTATCAGGAGGACAAAAACAAAGAGTAGCGATCGCCCGTGCTTTAGTGAGTCATCCTAAAATAGTATTAGCAGATGAACCTACTGCTTCATTAGATAAACAATCAGGACGGGATGTGGTAGAATTAATGCAAAAATTAGCGAAAGAGCAAGGTTGTACCATTTTGCTTGTGACTCACGATAACCGCATTTTAGATATAGCAGATCGGATTATTTATATGGAAGATGGAAAGATGAACTAGAGATAGACTACTTCATTGAGTCTGGAGTGTTTACATCCCAGCAGTAGGTTGAGATTTTTGAGACTTCCTCTGGGATAGTTGCCTCAAACTAATTTGATGGTAAGCATTCAGTTATTATTAGCAAACGGCCATCTGAAACAACCTGTCAGACTAAAGCATCTGACAATCATAATCAAAGAATTTGTACTCTGTTGAAAACATGAAGAGCCATACTGATCAACAGTGGATTATTAAAAAATTAGGGACAGCACCATTACGACGGATACTAATAGTTCCATTTGTTTTACAAATTGTCTGTGTTGTTGCCCTAGTGGGATATTTTTCCTATCAAAACGGCTCCTTGGCAGTTAACAAACTAGTTGTTGATTTACAGTTAGAAATTAATGATCGCATTCAGCAGAAAATTAGTAATTATTTGGAAACACCTGTTAAGATCAATCAATTAAATGTAGATGCTTACGAATCTGGACAACTGAACTTATTGAATTTTTCAGCTACCGGTAAGTATTTTGTCAAACAGTTACGAACATTTGGAGCTAGTTATATTCAATTTGCTACAGCGAGAGGCGAATATATTGGTGCTGGTGATTACGGTGCTGGAATAGCGCAAATTGCAGAAATTCCTCTAGGGAAAGAACAGGGAAAGTCTTATAAATATAATACAAATTTGGCAGGCGATCGCACAAAATTAGTTGCCGTGCAAGCTTATGAACCCAGAAACGAAGCTTGGTTTTCTCAAGTAGTGAAAGTAGGTAAACCAATCTGGAGCAAAATCTACAATTGGGACACAAATCCAGAAGTTATGTCAATTGCTGCCAGCTATCCACTTTATGATCGTCAAGGAAAATTTATTGGCGCTCTTGGCACAGATTTAAGTTTAACTTACATCAGTAATTTTTTGCAACAGCTAAAACCAGAATCTTTAGGTAAAGCATTTATTCTAGAACGGTCAGGAATGCTAGTTGCCAGTTCTACCCAAGAAAGCCCATTTCAAATGCTTAATGGTAAAGCACAAAGATTGCAAGTTTCTAACAGTCAAGACTTAATTATTCGGCAGGTGGGGACAAAAATTCATAAAAAATGGGGCAGTTTCACAAATATTGTCAATGAGGAACAAATACAAGTCAAAATTAAACATCAAAAATATTTTGTGCTCATTTCTCCTTGGCAAGATGATCTTGGTTTAGATTGGTTGATAGTGATCGTTTTGCCAGAATCAAATTTTATGGCAGAAATTAAATCTGCTACTGAAAAAACCATTTTCTTGTGCGGTGTAGCTTTTTTATTGTCCACAGCAATGGGATTCTTCACTACACAGTTAATTGCCCAACCATTACTGAAATTAAATTTAGCAGCTAGACAAATTGCTCAAGGAGACTTTCAGAAAATATCGCCAATTTCGACTCCCATTATTGAAGTTCGTGAACCGTCTGATTCATTTACCCAAATGGCAGAACAATTACAGCAATCATTTACTGAATTGACTGAGAGTAAAGCAGAACTTAACCAATTTTTGGAAAGTTTGCCCATAGGAGTAGCGATTCATCAAATTGATGGTTCTGTAGTTTACTTAAACCAAGTTACTAAATCCTTACTAGGAATAGAAACAATTAGTGAGCAAGACTTAGATAATTTGGCTACGGTTGATCAACTTTATGTAATGGGAACAGACCAACTTTATCCTAAAGATAGATTACCATTTGTGCGGGCATTAGAGGGAGAGTATATACAAATTGAAGAAATTGAAATTCACAGCAATGGCAAGATAAAACCAACAGCAGTATGGGCAGAAATGCAATATGTAGGTCGAGATATCACGGATCGTAAACTTGCAGAAGCAGCCTTAGCCGTAAGGGAACGTTATCTTTCAACTTTGGTAAATGTTCAGAATTACCTGTTAGTTAATGAATTTGACACTAACTACTACACACAAATTCTGCAATGGTTAGGAGAAACATCATCTGCATCCCGTGTTTATCTGTTTGCCAATCATGATGATGCAGATGGTAATTTTTTGACAAGCCAAAAATCTGAATGGTGTAATCAAGGCATTGATTCACAAATTGATAACCCTAACTTGCAAAATTTTCCCTACGGCCAGTTCTTTCCCAGATGGGTAGAAACTCTTTCTAGTGGCAAGATTATCAATGGTGTGGTTAGTGATTTTCCCAATTCAGAAAGGGAAATTTTACAACCCCAGGGAATTTTGGCTATCTTAGTCTTACCCTTGTTGGTGAATGGTCAGTTTTGGGGTTTTATTGGGTTTGATAATTGTATAACTGCTGAAATTTGGGAAAGGGCAGAGGTAAACTTGCTCAGTGCAGCAGCAGCAGCGATTTCGGCACATCTAGAACGGCAACAAGCTAGACGTGAACTTGTAGAGGCCAAAGAGGCAGCTGAAACTGCCAACCGTGCCAAAAGTCAGTTTCTTGCTAGTATGAGTCATGAGTTAAGGACTCCCCTAAATGCCATTATTGGATTTAGTCAGCTATTAGAAAAAGATGCCAGTCTACAAGCAGAACAAAGGGATTTTATTAACACCATCAATCAAAGTGCTGAACATCTACTTTCACTGATTGATGATGTGTTAGAAATGTCCAAAATTGAAGCGGGGAAAGTTTTCTTAAATGAAAAATCCTGTCACCTGCGCCAGTTGGTAACTACTTTGATGAAGATGCTAAGACAGCAAGCAGAATCTAAAGGATTATCTTTGGAGTTGGAACTGGGGGAAAATTTGCCAGATTTCATTATTACAGATGATGCTAAGTTGCGTCAGGTGCTGATTAATTTGTTGGGTAATGCTATTAAGTTTACTGAGCATGGAGGTATTACCCTAGTAGTGGAAAATATGGAATCATTGGATAAAGGTTATCACTTACTTTTTGCAGTAGAAGATACAGGTGTGGGTATTGCTGGGGAAGAAATAGAAACTATTTTTGAAGTTTTTGGACAATCGGAAGCAGGAAGGCGATCGCAAACAGGAACTGGTTTAGGGCTACCGATCAGTCGCAAGTTTGTAGAAATCATGGGTGGACAATTAACAGTAGAAAGTACCTTGGGTGTTGGTAGTAAATTCCGGTTTGATATTCAAGCCAAGAAGGTTGAGTCACCAGCTTTGAAAGATGTAAATTCTCAACCAAGTTCCTTGAATTCTGCAAAAGTCTTGGTTGTGGATGATAATGCCGTAAACCGCAAATTTGCCTTATTGATGTTGAAACGTTTGGGATACCAAGCTCAAGCAGTAGATAGTGGAGAAGAGGCAATTGAAATATTGCAACATCAGCATTTTGATGTGATATTAATGGATATACAAATGCCTGGTATGGATGGACTGGAAACAACCCAAAGAATTCGGACTTTGTACAGCGATCGCCAACAACTCACTATTATTGGCTTCACTGCCGATATTTCCTCAGAAACCCGTCATAAATGTTTGGCTATGGGTATGAATAATTTTATCTCTAAACCTGTCAAACTGGAAACACTCCAACAAGCCTTACTTTGAATCACAGCAGGAGGTAAGAGGTAGAAGTTATTTAATTTTGCTTTTAATTTTTCTCCTCTGTTTATCCTATTCCCTATTACCTGCCGTAATATAGGACTCCTATTTGATTATTGAACAAAACTCCGTACACCGAAATTCTCTAAAACCCTTTTGCCTTTTGCATGACTGCCTCTTGTCTGCCTAAACAAATAATTTCAGGAATCAAATTGGATCACTATAGATATGATAAGTTTTCAGATGGACATGATATAACAGTTTTACCAAAAGTTTACCACAAGATTTAAAAAGAGGTATCTATGACTATTTGGGTAAATGAGCAAATTGATCCATCAGGAATGATTCATGCTTGTATTGCTTGTTGTGATCAGAGTCAAGCTCAAGATTGTCATGAGTCCTTTCAAAAAGGGTTGACTGATAAGCAAAAAGCAGATGGTTGGGTTGCACAGTTACGTACTGTAAATTCTTGGGATGAAGTTCCAGTCAATGCTTTAAAACTCAATTAATTTAGAGTTGCTTGATAAAACCTCAAATCTGTTTCCTCCTGACTCCTAACTCCTGACATCAAATATTGATGATTTTTTAGAAGTTTTCAGAGTTATTATCATAAGCAAGGAATAATTAAACAAACTTGCAAAAACAGATTAAATGTGGTGAACTATTCCAGTGTTTGCACTTCTGAGCCAGGCTATCCCATTAATTTAGTTGGCAAAACGGGACAAGCTGTACAAATTTCTATTCATAACCCCAGTCAATATATCTGTGCCAACTGCGAACAGATATTACCAGATTGGACACAGCAACAGTTTTTGTGGGTGGTGGTTGTTTTACAACAATCAAAATATCCACTTTTAGAAATTACTGCGGAAACAGAAACAGAAAAAGAAAGGTTACGGGAAAAGTTTATGCGGTTCGGTTGTGATGTGGCTTTTAATTTGCGCGATCGCGGTTATGTCACAGATTTAATTGATCCCCGTACAGGTTATCCTTTACTTTCCCATCCCGGTCCTGTTCCCCATGATGATACAGCAGTTGCTAAAGCTTTACTAAATTATCCTGTGATCAAAAACAAATGCTGTGTACTGGTGCATCCTCAATGGGGTGCTGCTGTTTATCCCAGTGTGTTACTTTCGGCAGCACCACCAGATATTATGGTATCGGTAATGAAAGCGATCGCTCCTTTACATGGATGGATGGAAGTTGATGTTTAGTTAATTCTGCTCCCATATTATTTAAGCAGTGACAACTATTGAAAATCCCCAATCTTAACCCAAATCTTAACTTTGTTTTGGTCTTCTTAGTTGTTGAGAATTAATAGGTCCAAGAATTTGATTTAAACTTCGCAGTTGTTCAGCCGTACCCATACAAATTAGCGTATCTCCTGACATTAAAACAGTGTCTCCCGTTGGTCCACCAATGAGATTACCATCACTGCGACGAATAGCTAAAACTAATGCGCCAGTTTGCGATCGCAATTTCGCTTTTTGTAAAGTTTGCCCCACAAAAGGACAGAACGCCGCATCTAATAAAAATTCTTCCATATATAATTGACGATCTGCACCAGAAAGCATCCCATCTACAAAGTCTAAAATCTGTGGTCTGAGTGCAGCCGCAGCCATGCGTTTACCTCCAGTAATATAAGGGGAAATCACCGCATCTGCCCCACCTCTTTGTAATTTTTGTACAGCTTCTTCTGTACTTGCCCGTGCGATCGCCCGAATATTAGGATTGAGAGTTTTTGCTGATAAAACAGTATATAAATTTTCCGCATCAGAAGGCAAAGCTGCCACAATACAAATTGCCCGTTCAATACCAACCTTCAACAAAGTATCATCCAGGGTAGCATCACCCTGATAGACAATATAACCTTCTGACTGAGCTTGTTGCACAGATTCAAAATCAGAATCAATCACTGCAAAAGACACACCTTCAGCCTGAAATTCCTTAGCGATTTGTCGTCCAGTCCGACTAAAACCACAGATAATATAATGTCCAGTTAATGATTCCATTAAACGCCTTTGTTGTCTGAGTCGAATACCCTCTTGAAAATAACCTTCAATTACTGCTTGAGTAAATCTATTGACAATGTAACCGAGATTGATTACACCCATTAAAATCAGGACAATTGTAAACAAACGTCCCCGACTCTCTAGCGGGTTAGTTTCGCTATATCCTACAGTAGCTAAAGTAATGACTGTCATGTAAACCGCATCTTCCCATGACCAGCCCTCCACCAACCAATACCATAAAGTGCCACTAAGGAACACAAAGACTAGGGCTACAGCCCCAGCCATTAGCTCTTGTTGAATACGTTTATATTTTTGCTCAAGGGTAGAATACACAGGTAATGACAATTGTAAGAATTCAGGAGTCAGAAGTTATAGGGGTGAAGTAGGGGCGAAGCATTCGGAAAACAGCCTTTTCATAAAATTGCTCATTGTTCGCCCGAATACTGATGCTTCCAGCACGCTTCGCGAACGCCCTTACAGGAGTCAGAAGGTTTGATAAATTGGTTAATTATCGTAACCAATCAACCTTAAGCTATCAGCAAAAAGTTAAATGCTGACTGAAAAATTAAAACTTAAAAATTAAAAGTTAAAAAAACTTCTTCCTCATACTATAGTAAATTTTGAATTATTTAGAAAAAC
Source organism: Sphaerospermopsis sp. FACHB-1094 (assembly GCF_014696195.1). Classification (NCBI taxonomy): domain Bacteria; kingdom Bacillati; phylum Cyanobacteriota; class Cyanophyceae; order Nostocales; family Aphanizomenonaceae; genus Sphaerospermopsis; species Sphaerospermopsis sp. FACHB-1094. The sequence continues at coordinate 10,528 of NZ_JACJPT010000061.1, forward strand.
CTGCTAAATAGATTATAGAATTAAAAATTTCAGGAGGTGCGGTAGTGAGTATCCAAAGTTTAGTTGAACAGCCGATACATCCCTCAAATATGAATGCCTTTAGTGCAGACAGTTTTAATCAAGTGGTGATGTCTACCTACGGACGCTTTCCCATAGCTTTAGAACAAGGTGCTGGCTGTCGCGTTTGGGATACCCAAGGCAGGGAATATCTCGATTTTGTGGCCGGAATAGCTACTTGTACTTTGGGACACGCCCACCCTGTCATGCTAGAGGCAGTCACACGCCAAATTCAAAAACTGCATCATGTCTCTAATTTATACTATATTCCCGAACAAGGGGAATTAGCCAAATGGATTGTAGATCATTCCTGTGCAGATCGGGTGTTTTTCTGCAACTCTGGCGCTGAAGCCAACGAAGCAGCAATTAAACTAGCGAGAAAATACGCTCACACCGTTTTAGAAATTGCCCACCCCATTATTTTAACCGCCCATGCCAGTTTTCACGGCCGGACATTAGCCACTGTCACCGCTACCGGACAACCAAAGTATCAAAAAAACTTTGATCCTTTAGTGCCTGGTTTCCACTATGTCAAATATAACGATATTAAAGAGGTGGAAGCGGCTGTTACTGAGTTGGATGAAGGAAATTATCGCGTCGGTGCAATTTTAATTGAACCCTTACAGGGAGAAGGCGGAGTTCGTCCTGGAGATAAGAAGTATTTTCAAAGATTACGGGAAATTTGTGATGAAACCGGCATTTTATTGATTTTCGATGAAGTGCAAGTAGGGATGGGACGCAGTGGTAAATTATGGGGTTATGAACATCTAGGAGTAGAACCTGATATTTTCACCAGTGCGAAAGGACTAGGTGGCGGTATCCCCATCGGTGCAATGATGAGTAAGAAATTCTGTGATATTTTTGAACCAGGAGAACACGCTAGTACATTTGGTGGAAATCCTTTTGCTTGTGGTGTAGCTTTAAGTGTGTGCCAAGCTTTGGAAAAAGAGAATATTTTAGAGAACGTGCAAGAACAAGGCGCACATTTACGGGAAGGGTTAAAAATGATTGCCCGTAAATATCCTCATCATATTTCCGAAGTGCGGGGTTGGGGTTTAATCAATGGGATGGAAATAAAAGAAGATAGTTCTTTAACTGCGGCTGATGTTGTGAAAGCGGCGATGGATGAAGGTTTATTATTAGTACCAGCAGGTCCTAAAGTCGTGCGGTTTGTACCTCCTTTAATTGTCACAGATACAGACATCAATCAAGCATTACACACAGTAGAAAAGGCATTAGCTAAAGTTACAGCATAATTGGTAATTTGTAATTCGTAATTCGTAATTCGTAATTCGTAATTCGTAATTCGTAAATTTAGGATTATCAATTACGAATTTTTCTACATCATTTTCAAGACTTTTCGTTAAGTGTGAAAAATCAAACAATTATCAATTGTCAATTATCAATTGATAATTATCCTAAGTGTTCCACAAAAATTTGATGTTCTGGACTCGCTAAACCTTGCTGCAAAATCTCTAATACCTTAGCTAAATTCCCAGCTAACAAAGCAGATTTATCTAACCATAAACCAGGAAACACTTGAGAACAAAAAACCCCATCAGCATTAGCTTCTAACCGTCGATATTCTCCATCTTTTAAAATAAACCAATCAAACTCACCGTCATAAACTCGCCAAATTAAATATTCTTGTACCTGATTTCGCCGATATACTTTAAGTTTATCATGGGCATCAATAGCCGCACTACTAGCCGCAATTTCTACAATCAATTCTGGCGCACCTTCCACATAATCATCTTCACTTATCCGCGACTGTCCCCCATTTTCAATTCTTAATAGTGCATCTGGTTGAGGTTCGTTATCTGCATCTAGACGCACAGTAGTATTATCCGCTAGTTCTACACCTAGTGTAGCTGACTCATAAGTTGCTAACCAACCCATTATATAAGCATGGGGTTTTCCATGACTTCTAATTCTTACAGGTGATGCCATATAAACAATTCCTTCAATTAAATCTGCTTTTTTCACATCTGGCATGGTATGATAACGACGTTCAAACTCAGAACGAGTAAGTCTATCACCATTTTCCAAAGGTGGAATTAATTGCACAGGTTTGATAGTATCTTGAGTCAGCGTCATAATGTTTAACCCACTAATTCAACCATTAATTAATTCTATTATTAAACATCTACAGGATGTTGACCATAATAGGGTAAAGCTTCAGACCAATGAGGACGTTTACCTTGTTGCCAATCTAAATAAGCTAATTCTAAAATACTGGTGACAGTTGCCGCTAAACTAGATGTGGCTTTAATTAATTGATATTCAGTTTGCCAATTATTTAAAGTTTCCTGCCATTTTTCTGGTGTAAAAACAGTATCTGCTAATAAAGCATTAATACCAGAATTATCAGCATTAATTTGATAAATTGCCCCAAAAACTTGACCTCTTTGGGCGGGCATTTCAATAGCTAAAATTGGTTGAATTTCTGAATTTTTACTTTTTTCATACCAGGCAAATGCAGCTAAAGTAGAAACTGCAAAAACCGGAATTTCTAACTGTTGTCCCAAAGTACGAGCAGTAACCACACCGATGCGAGTACCTGTAAAACCTCCGGGACCCTTAGCCACAGCAATAAATTGTAAATCTTGCCATTTTTGAGGTTTAATTAAATCAATTAAATATTGATGAATATGACTAGATACCTCACGTCCTAAATTCCAAACATGGGCGCGGGTATCCTCTGCAAAATTGCTAATTACTAAACCTAATTCCGGTGTAGTAGTGTGCAGTGCTAAAGCGTATTTTTTTTCAGGTAGAGTTTCTAGATTATTGTTCAAGGTAGTTGATTGAAAATAAATAAACAAAGTAAATTATAATATAATATCAAATAAAAACATCATTTCTCTGTGTCCTCTGTGGTTTGTTACTCCATAAATCATCAATAAATTACACAAATATAAAGTAGAGACATTTTAGAAAACATCTCTACAAATTGAAATCAAACAAAATCTAAAATCCAAAATCCAAAATCTAAAATTCAAGTGGGTACTAATTCACCAGGACGTAATTGAGACCATTTACCCATTTCTTTCTTAAAGCTGAGACAACCAACAACATCCCATTCCATTTCAATAATGTCATCTTTTGTGCGAATATTAACATTAATCGAGGGTTCATTGGGGTCAAAATCGGGATTTTCTGTTAAGTGGGGTTGTTGGTGTTGTGTTTCTACTGCGTTGTAGGTTACACAACGGTCTACATAGTGGCAGTTCACGCAAATACACATAATAGAACCAACTCCTAGAACCTTTATAGTTAATGTAGCTTAGGACAAAATATTCAGCATTAGTTAGTGGGTTGATTTTTATTACAATAGTGAGAATTGAGGAGTCAGGAGTCAGGAGTCAGGAGTCAGAATTTTTGGTAAATCAGTAGATGAATAATTCAATTGTTGATATTCTAGATGCCCAAAATTGGCCTTTTAGCTTGGAATGGTTGCCACAACCAGCTTACATGGTGGGTGGTGCGGTGCGGGATGCGATTTTGGGTAGAAGTCGAGAATATTTAGATTTAGATTTTATGATCCCAGATGATGCGGTGAAAGTTGCAAGGGCGATCGCCAAACATTATCATGCTGGTTTTGTGTTACTGGATGCTGAAAGAAATATTGCCCGTGTGGTTTTTCCTCATGCTACTGCTGATTTTGCCCAACAGGAAGGGGATAGTTTATTAACTGATTTACACAGAAGGGATTTTACCATCAATGCGATCGCCTATAATCCCCACACCCAGGAAATTATTGACCCCCTCCAAGGTTGTGCAGACATAGAAGCTGGTTTATTACGGATGATATCACCCGAAAATCTGCAAGATGACCCTTTGCGCTTAATGCGTGCCTATCGTCAAGCTGCACAACTGGGATTTACAATAGAACCAACTACCCAAACCACCCTTCGCACCTTAGCCGCAGATATTAATAAAGTTGCATCCGAAAGAGTACGGGTAGAAATTAGTTATCTTTTATACAGTTATCAAGGTACGCCTTGGTTAAAAAGTGCTTGGGAAGATAATTTATTAGCTAGTTTTTTTACAAATGCTAACCGTGAAAGCTTGGAGAAATTAGCCGCAGTTGATCAGGCATACAACTTGATCAGAGAAACATATCCACAGTTAGGGGAAGAACTACAAAAACCTGTCCGTGATACTATCAAAACCACTTGGTTAGCTATTGCTAAACTCGCGTGTTTACTTCACCCTAACCCAGAAATAGCAGAAATCGAATTACAGGAATTAACCTATAGCCGTGCAGAAATTCGGGGTGTAACTACGTCCCTGCGACTGTTCCCGCAATTCAAAAAAGCTAGTTATATGTCCTTACGAGAACAGTATTTTTTGTTTCAGGACGTGGGAGTTGTTTTTAGTGCTACAACTGTCTTAGCCTTAGCAGATGATCTTGTAGTAGGGGCGATGTCTGGCGATAATTCGCTATGCGTTTATGTACCCTTAATCGACCGTTACTTGAACCCTGATGATTTGGTAGCTCACCCCTCACCGTTAGTGAGTGGTAAAGAGGTAATCTTAGCACTAAATATTCCTGCGTCGCCACTTGTGGGTAAAATCTTGAGTGAAATTGCGATCGCTCAAGCTGAGGGTAAAATTAATACAGCCCAGGAAGCGTTAAAATTTGCTAAACAGGTGACTGGTGACTGGTGACTGGTGACTGGTGACTGGTGACTGGTGACTGGTGACTGGTGACTGGGGACTGGGGACTGGGGACTGGGGACTAGTGACTGGGGACTGGTGACTGGGTAATCACTTTTATGTTTTTTAATCAGCTATTCCCAATTCCCAATTCCCAATTCCCTATTCCCAATTCCCAATTCCCAATTCCCAATTCCCAATTCCCTATTCCCTATTTGTGATGTTTCCCACTGAACCGACTGCTGTTAATAGCGGCTTTGGCGCACTGCTAAAAAACCGTAATTTTATGCTCCTGTGGATCGGGCAACTCATTTCCCAGTTAGCAGATAAGGTTTTATTGATTTTAATGATTGATTTGTTGGAGAAAAAATACTTACCTGCCAATTTAGCAGAAGGCACAGGGCGCTTTTATATGTATATGGCTTTTACCCTACCAGCGATTTTTTTCGGTTCTGCTGGTGGTGTGATTGTTGATAGGATGCCCAAAAAGCTAATTATGGTGGGTTCTGATGTCGTGCGGGGCTTGTTGACATTAAGTATAGCTTTCTTGCCCAGGCAGTTAGGAATATTGTTAGCACTGAATTTTGGTATCTCCTCGGTAACTCAGTTTTTTGCCCCAGCGGAACAAGCTACTATTCCCCTAATGGTGCAACGAGAGAATTTAATGGCCGCTAATGCTTTATTTAGCAGCACCATGATGGGAGCATTGATAGTTGGTTATGCTGTGGGAAAGCCAATTTTAGACTGGGCGGAGTATCTCAACTTTGAATTTGGTAAAGAATTTTTAGTAGGAGGTTTCTACCTGTTATCAGCTATCATCATGTTACCGATTCAGTTTAAAGAACATAGACAAACATCCGTAGCTAATCCTATCACCGAATTTTTACAAGGCTTTTCGTATCTCAAACAAAACCGCTTGGTCTGGAATGCGATGTTGCAAATTGTCGCTTTGTATTGCGTGTTTGCGGCATTATTGGAATTATCTATTAGATTAGCTGCTAGATTGAACCTAGAACAAACTGATTTTAGCTTCTTTGTTGCTGCTGCCGGTGTGGGAATGGTTTTAGGCGCAGGAATTTTGGGACATTTTGGCCATAAACTGCATCATAAACCCTTGCCGTTAATTGGTTTTATGTTTATGTCCTTGGCACTGGGAATGTTTATTGTTACTCATAATTTATTTTTAGTGTTGGGACTTTGTGTGTTCTTGGGCTTAGGTGCAGCATTAATTAACGTGCCAATGCAAACCTTAATTCAACAGCACACACCCCCAGCAATGCACGGTAAGGTATTTGGCTTTCAAAATCATGCCATTAATATTGCTCTGTCTGCACCTTTATTGATTACAACCAAGCTGGTTAATGCTTTTGGCTTGGCAACAGTTCTTTTTGGTATGAGTATCACTGTAGTATTGATTGGTTTCTGGACTTGGCAAAATACCCGCAAAGTCTTGCAAGATTTGATCTAAAAATTGGGTAACAATCATCCTTTATGTATGTTGATAAGCTACCAGGTAAATATCTCAAGCCTTAATTGTCTAGTGAAATGACATTCTGATTTAAAAAATCAATCATTGCATATAGTGAATTATGAACATACACATCTGGATGATTATTTATGACTTGGGTTTGCCAAAATTTCTCTTGAGATTTTGATATAACTTCTACTACTAATTGTGTTTTTGCAGCATTTTGATTAAAAGAAAATTTTTCAGTTTGTTTCACCTGAAAACCTACTCTTTGTAAAGCACGAATAGTCCATATAGTAGCTATACCCTCACCCATAACTTGAATTTCTCCTTTAAATGGTGTATGCAAATTAAACTCACCAGAAAAAATATCAAATTCCACACCTTCACTGTTGAAAGTATTAGCAAATGCACCACTTAATACTAAATCTTCTGGTGCGCCTACCTGTAAAATCCCATGAGAATTTAATAGCCAAATTTGATCGGCTAGACGCAAAGCTAAGTCTAAATCATGGGTAGAAAGGAGAATTGCTTGTTTAGTTTCCCTGGCTAAATTACGCAACAATTGCATAATTTCTACTCGCCGGGGTAAGTCTAAAAATGCTGTTGGTTCATCTAGCAACATGACTATAGGAGACTGCGCTAAAGCGCGGGCAATCATAATTTTTTGTCGTTCACCATCACTGAGTTCGCTAACTTGACGGGAGACTAAATTTAATGCACCTACAGATTTTATCGCCCAATGGACTATTGCTTCATCCTCAGCAGTCAAATTTCCCCACCAGTCAGTATAAGGATGTCGTCCTAAAGTTACTAAATTATAAGCAGATAGCATCCCTCCATCAACTTTTTCTGTGAGAACTAAACTCAACCGTTTCGCTAAATCTTGGGGTGCTAAATTGTAGATATTATCATCTAAAAGTCGGACTTCACCGGCTACAGGTGGTTGCATTCCGGCAAGCGATCGCAATAATGTAGATTTACCTGCACCATTGGGACCCAATAAACACACCAATTCCCCAGCTTGCAAAGATACAGAAATATTCTCTGCTACACACCGAAAATTTTTTCGGGATGTTTGATAACCAATAGTCAAATTGTGGGTTGTCAAAATTGCATTACTCATATTTGTTGAGTTAGGGAACAGGGAACAGGGAATAGGGAATAGGTAAGTAACTTTCTGATTTATAAAAAATCGAGTAGTAATTAGGATGGAAAAGACTTGCGGGAATTACGCTTTAAAATTACCCAAGTCACAACAGGAGTACCAATTAAAGCCGTAATTGCATTTAAAGGTAAAACCATTTGACTTACTGCTAATTGAGAAAACAAATCTGCTATTAAAGCTAAAATTGCCCCTAAAATTATCACACTGTGAATTAAAATTCGATGGTCAGAAGTATTAAACAAACTCCGACATAAATGAGGAATAGCCACACCCAAAAATGCGATAGGACCACAAAAAGCTGTAATTCCACCTGCTAAAATAGAAGCACTGATAATAATAGAAAATCTAGTTTTTTCTACCGTTAAACCTACACTTCTGGCATAGGATTCACCTAACAAAAGTGCATTTAGAGATTTTGATTGCAACAACGCTATTAATAAACTTAAAAGTATCACCGGAATTAACACAATTAATTGTTTCCAAGTCACACCAGCAAAACTACCAAAAGTCCACATAATATAACTTTGAATCCGTTCTCTAGTGCTAAATTGCAATAAAATACTCACAATTCCACCAGTAGCATAACCAAATAATAAACCTAAAATTAGCAGCGTCATTGTATCTTGCACCCGACGAGAAACAACCAACATCACACCTAAAACCGAACCCGCACCCACACTAGCAGCTATCACTAATCCAAAATCAGCAATGATTCCCAAATTATTTAATAAAGTTGGTGCAGTCACACTTGCAGTTAACACCACCAACGCCACTCCTAAACTCGCACCAGAACTAATTCCTAATACAAAAGGTCCAGCTAAAGGATTTTTAAATAATGTTTGCATTTGTAAACCACTCACACCTAAAGCAGCACCCGCTAAGGTTGCAGTTAAAGCTTTCGGTAATCTAAATTTGAGAATTATATTGCTATGAGTTATCTTTTCTGGTTGTTTTCCTAGTAAAATATTTACCACTTCATCAACAGGAATCGAAACTGAACCCAAAGCTAAATCTAAGAGAAATATTAATAGCAAAGCTACAATTAATATCCCAAAACATAAACTTCTAAGGGAAATATTATCTGGAATGAATAAGTGAGGATTAAAATGTTTTTTCACAGATTTCATAAACATTATTTTGGCAAATTGCGGTAATAAAACAGTTGATGTTCCGGTAACAATTCTGGATGCAAAATTTTGATTAAATCTGCCAGTACAATATCGGGGTTACTAATTCCTCCTTCCCAATAATCATTACCACCATCTACGTTGACACGGGCATTATTATTATAAATATTTCCAGTTTTTACAGCTTGAAAATCACCATAACGACTATCTTCAGCTACAACATCTTTTAAACTCTGCCAAACTTGGCGAGAATTTAACCAATAATCAGCTTTAGCTGCACGTTCTAAAACTACTTCAAAAGAAAGTGGTAAACTACCATTAGATTTATCATTACTCCACAGATAATTACCTCCTGCATCATTCAGATATTTAGCAACATAACTTTTACCACCAGACATAAACCAAGTACCTTTAAAATTAAAGCCAACAAATACCGTCGGCCGATTTTTTACAGATTGAGCTTTTTGGGCTATTTTTGTATATTTATCTGCTATTTCTTGAAATATCTTTTCAGCTTTTTCTTCTTGATTAAAAAATAAAGCCGTAAATTTTAACCATTCGCTTCTTCCCAATGGCGTATCTTCCATATATTCAGCATTTATCCCCACTTTCAAACCAGCTTCCGTAAGTTTACCGTAACTATCTGTTTGGGAATTTCCTGTACCAAAAGTTGTGACCAAATCAGGATTTAATGCTAACAACTTTTCTATATCCACATTAGAATTATTACCTACTTGGGTAACTTTTCCCGCTTTTATTCTCTGAACTACAGCCGGAGTATTCACTTGTTTTGTATTACTAATACCTATTAATTTATCCACCAATCCTAATTTATCCAAATGAGGTAAATGAGTTGTAGATAAAGCCACGACAGAATTAACAGGAACTGTAATAATTTGTGCTTGATTAAATCCTGAAGGTGTGGGAGTTCCACACTGAACTAAAACATATTGAAACTGAGTTTTAGCATTCTGCCAGGGATTTTTAATCGTCACAACTTTGTAATGATTATGATATTCAACTGTAAAACCTGTAGCATAGTTAATTTTAGATTTGGTGGGGAAATAATCTTGATTAGGGTTATGATTTTGAATACAGGTGTTATTGGTTGTGTTGTTATTTATATGATTTTGAGTTATAGGATTTTTTGTACTATGACAGGCAATAATAAATGTGGCTATAAGGCAAAATTGACATAAAAAAATGATTAGTTTTGAGTAAGGAAGTTTTGAAAATTTCATTCTTGCTAAATATTTGTTAAATAGTGAGATTTTGTAGGTTGGGTTGTTCGCGTTGCGAAGCAATGGAACGAAACCCAACGCCAAGCTTTGGTATTTTTTGCTAATGTTGGGTTTCACTGAAGCAGGGCTAAAGCCCTTACTACGAGCATATTTTTACAGAAAAATTAATGGGGAGTAGCTTATACTTTTTCCGGTGGATATAAGTTTTCAGCCACCTTATTACCCTTGACTAAATGTTCATTGACAATATTTTCTGCCACATTAGGATTAACGCGAGTGTACCAAGTTCTATCATTAGAATAGAAAACCACAGGTCCTAATTGACAAACTTCTAAACAACCAGATGTTCTTACTTCTATATCTAAACCTGCATTTTCCACTGCTGATTTTAACGCCTCAAATGTAGGTTGCCATTTGCGAGAAGGAAGACAGCGAGTAGAAGTACAAACTGAAATATAGGAATGTTTGAGAGGATTTTTATTAAAGGGAATTGGTTTAATTCCTAACACATAAATATCTCTCAAATCTTGATACAAAGCTAACTTTTCTAAATTTGGTTTTCCTTCTGGTAATAAATTTTCCCCATCTACCAAAGGATTAGGTAATAAAATCGTCATCAATTGTTCATTCGCACCATTCCAAAATTGAATCCCCCAACTTCTAGGATTTCCTTCTGGATTAAACCGCCGATAAAAAGCTGCACGAGAAACTAGACGCTGCTTCCTCACTTCCACAGGAGTTTTACATAAAGGTCCACCGAAATTAGTATCAATACACAAATGTAAATGCCACCCTTCAGCGGCCACTGTCAAATATCCATCATAGAGAATACATAGTTTTGGAGGTGCATTAAATTCCAACTCTAAAACACTACCTTGAACAATATGGGCAATTCCCACCTGCTGCCAATTTTGCTCAAATAAAGTATACATTAACGATGCTAAAACATCACTCCCACAATCAAAATATTCATACTCAACACATCCACCCGTAGATAGATTTTCTGTTTCTATTTTATTCATTGGTTGTACCCAACAATTAAACTCAGCCATTCGTACTTCTCCTTTGCATCTTTGCGTGAGATAATTATTAAAAACTAGAACTCAAACCCACTTGAAATACCCTACCCCCATCAGGAAAACCAGGGAATAACTGATAACGCTGATTAAACAAATTATCCAAGCTACAAGTCAATACTAGCCTATCATTAATTGGCACACGCATCTTCATATCAAAAGTGGTATATCCCGGCAAAAATTCTGTATTTGTATTATTGGTTGGATATCCGTTTAAAGAATTCATTAACAAACCAAAATACCAACCTTGGGGATTTTCATAAGACACACCAAAATTTAACTTATCTGCACCTGCAAAACGTAATTCTTTGTCAACCTCTGCGGGATTACCGCTTTTTAAAATACGTGGGTCATTGGCTGTATAATTCACAAAACCATAGATATTTCTTGCTAGTTGTAAATTCAGAGATGCTTCAATTCCTTGAGTTTGGACTAAACCAATATTTTCCCAAGTTCCCGTATTCCCATTTATTGGTGGAGTGAGTCTTGTAAAGGCAATGGTATCAGAAACACGGTTGCTAAAAAATGTCAACCGCAGTAAGCCGATATTGCCTATTTTTTGGTCAATTCCCACATCAAAACTATCACCTTTTTCTGGTTTTAAATCAGGATTACCAATGTTAGTAGGATTATTATTAAATAAATTGGCAATTGTGGGGGCGCGGAAGTTTCTGATATAGTTAGCTCTCAGGGTAGTGGAATCAGAAACTGCGAATTTTGCACCTACAGATGGAGATGTAAATGAACCATTAACTAAACTACTAAAGTCTTGACGCACTCCTAAATTGACGTTTAAACTAGGAGAAAACTGAATGTCATATCTACTAAATATCGCCCCTTGACTGATACCATCATCATAATTTACTCGTAAAATATTTGTCCCGTAATTAAAGGAAGTGTTGCGGACATTAGTATTACGATAATCAAAGCCATAAACTAAGGTTTGATTTTTAGATAAATTCCAATTATGGGTAATTTGCACACCATAGGAATCTTGTTGAGTATCAAAGCGATTTTGAGATGTAATTGCACCACTACGATTATCAAAGCGAGTGTTGAGAAAATCGGCGTAAATTCTCGCTTTTAATAGTGAATCATCTCCCTTTCCTAATTTAGAGTTCCAGGTTAAATCAGTGAGAACTTGGTCTGTGTATTTTCGGTTATTCTCGGTGAGAGAGTTAAAAAATCCCTGTCCAAATTGGGGTACAGGAATGGGTACACCTCCGGGTGATCCCTGTTCTTTCCCTAAGTATAAAGTTGATAAAGCTAAGGTATTACGTTTGTCTAAATTAGCTTCTAATTTGAGATTAAAGTTGTTGAATAGTGCGTCATTATTTTTTCTTGTCCCTTCAAAGTTAGCTTCAGGAATGCTAAAGGGATAATTATTTTGTGCTTGGGTACGGTTGTAACCAACTACCCAAGAAATATCACCAGATTTCCCGCTATTTTGAATGCTTTGTTGGTTGAGTCCATAAGACCCAATGTTAACTTTCGTTGTGGTGGTAATTTTATCTGTAGGACGACGGGTAACAATGTTAATTACTCCACCAATTGCGTCTGAACCATAGAGGGTTGAACCACCTCCGGGTAAGACTTCAACTCTTTCAATATTATTACTGGTAAATTCTGAAAGGTCGAAACCTCCACCACCTAAATTATTAATTGGTCTTCCATCCAATAATATTAAAACTTGACCGGTGTTAGAACCGCGAATAAATTGACCACTTAAAGCGTTGACTTCTGTTCCTACAGTTCCATCACCCAAAATACCCGGTAAAAATCGCAGTGCTTCTTTGACTGTTCTTGCACCTTGCGCTTCCATTTCTTCCCCAGTGATGACGTAAACCGGACGAGTAGAATCTTTGACTGTTCCTTCTCGACGAAAGGGTGAAAATACTGGTTCGTTAAGAATACTATCAATCACTGTGATTTCTATATCCGGTTCTTTTTCCTCTGTTTGTGCAATTGGTTGTAAGTCTTGGGCGGAATTTTCAGATTTTGGTGTAACTTCTGTGGCTATGCTGGGGTAATTTTTCCCTAATATCCCGGATGTAATGGTCAAACTAGAAATCAGTATTTGAGTTCCCCACCTGATAATAAGCTGAGTACGCATTGGTAGTTAGGTCCCTGAATAAATAAATACTGGTGGTCTGCACAAAAGTTTTTAGCCTGTAAATTTTGGTAATGATTATTATTATCACAGTTAGGGTAAGTTTTGCAAGCTAGTTTCAAGCTAGTTTCTGGGTTTGTCTGGAGGACTAAAGTCCTCACTACGAACTTTAATTAACAGGAATTTTGGGTGAGTTTTGCCCATTTACTGAGGGGTGGTATTTTGGCTAATATGCCTGTTTTTAAAGCTTCTGGACGTTCTGACCAAGGTAGTAAACCCTTGGGGCTAGTGTAGTATTGGGTGGCACATAGCAGTATGGCAGATACACTATCATCAACTGCTAAGTTACCGAAAAGATAGGTAGGGGTTGCTGAGAAAGTCTTTCCGTGAGGGCATAGGAGTCAGGAGTCAGGAGTCAGGAGGAGATTTGAAAATTTCTTTGCTATCTCTTGAAATCCCAAAAAATGCACACTTTTTCCGGTATACCCTTCAAAACCCTTGCACTAATTTCTGTGTTTATCAGCCTCTAACCTTTGATATATCAAGGTTTTAGGTTTATTCAGCAAACCCCAGGTAAATTTCTCTTCTCCTTGCAAAGCGATAACGCAAGCATGGTTGCAAGCTCTCATACATTGGACTCCCTGAATGGAGAATTTAGAGTGCAGTTCCCAAGTTTGTGCGAGTTGTTGAAGTTTTTGTAATAGCTGCTGTCCGCCACCTTCACCTATCTGTTTACCGTCTTTCCACACACTAGCGCAGGTTGTACAGACTAATAAAGTATGTTGTTTTTTTGCATTAATTTTTATGTATTGCAGATTGAAATGACGAATAGCCTTACTTAAACTGCAAGCTTAAATTTGGCTAGGACAAGGAATCATGCAAATATGTAAAGATGAAACTCACAAACACCAATACTCAGATACTCTGACTTCCCCGCTTTTCTAAAGCAAATCCAAATTAGGTATTTGATGAATTAGTAATAATGTATTAAAAATTTAAAAAAGCCACTCAATTAAAAGTGGTTTTTATTTTGGGTGTAGAATTGGATTACCCTGAAATTCTAAATACAAAATCTAAGGCTTAACTTTTAGTTATATTTTGAGGTTAACCGTGCCATCGTCTTCTCAAATCAGTCTCCCACAATCGGAAAATCAGAAACAGTCTGCTGTCTCTAAATCTACCCCTGTAACTCCAAAACGGGCAACTGGCGGTTTTGCTTTGTTAGATAGTCTGCTGCGTCATGGTGTTGAGTACATTTTTGGTTATCCCGGTGGAGCAATTCTACCGATTTATGATGACCTTTACAAAGTAGAGGAAACTGGTACAATTAAACACATTCTTGTCAGACACGAACAAGGTGCTTCCCATGCTGCTGATGGTTATGCCCGTGCAACTGGCAAGGTAGGAGTATGTTTTGGTACTTCTGGTCCAGGAGCAACTAACCTGGTAACGGGTATTGCGACTGCTTACATGGATTCTATTCCCATGATTATTGTCACTGGACAAGTACCACGGGCAGCAATTGGTACTGATGCTTTCCAGGAGACAGATATTTACGGTATTACTTTACCCATTGTTAAGCATTCTTATGTAGTGCGTGATCCTAAAGATATGGCGCGAATTGTGGCGGAAGCGTTCCACATTGCCAGTACGGGTAGACCTGGACCTGTTTTGATAGATGTTCCTAAAGATGTGGCTTTAGAAGAATTTGATTATGTGCCTGTAGAACCAGGTTCAGTTAAATTACCAGGATATCGTCCCACAGTTAAAGGCAACCCCAGACAAGTTAACGCAGCTATCCAGTTAATTCGTGAAAGTCGTCGTCCTTTATTGTATGTCGGTGGGGGTGCGATCGCGGCTAATGCTCACGAAGAAGTTAAACAATTAGCAGAATTATTTAATATCCCTGTCACCACAACCTTAATGGGTATCGGTGCATTTGATGAACATCATCCCCTATCTGTGGGAATGTTGGGAATGCACGGAACAGCTTACGCTAACTTTGCGGTGACAGATTGTGATTTACTGATTTGTGTTGGTGCAAGATTTGATGACCGCGTGACAGGTAAATTAGATGAGTTTGCCTCCCACGCTAAAGTTATTCACATTGACATTGATCCAGCAGAAGTAGGTAAAAACCGTGTTCCTGATGTGCCTATTGTTGGTGATGTCAAAAACGTTTTAAAAGATTTATTACGGCGCTGTCAAGACGCAAACGGCAAAGCAACACCCAACCAAAATCAAGAATGGTTGAATTTAATCAACCAGTGGAAACAGGATTATCCTTTGGTTGTACCTCATCATGCTGATAGTATTTCTCCCCAAGAGGTAATTGTGGAAGTTGGTCGTCAAGCACCCAACGCTTTTTATACTACTGATGTGGGACAACATCAAATGTGGGCAGCCCAATTTTTGAAGAATGGTCCAAGACGCTGGATCTCTAGTGCAGGTTTAGGAACAATGGGTTTTGGTGTACCTGCGGCGATGGGTGCAAAGGTAGCTTTCCCTGATGAAGAGGTAATCTGTATCAGTGGTGATGCTAGTTTCCAAATGTGTTTACAGGAATTGGGGACTTTGGCACAATATGGTATAAATGTCAAGACCGTAATTTTAAATAACGGTTGGCAGGGAATGGTGCGCCAGTGGCAACAAGCCTTTTACGGTGAGCGTTATTCCTGCTCTAACATGGAAGTAGGGATGCCAGATATTGAACTTTTGGCACAGGCTTATGGTATTAAAGGTATGGTGATTAATACCAGAGAAGATTTAGCAGATAAAATCGCGGAAATGCTGGCACACAATGGACCTGTAGTGGTAGATGTGCGTGTTACTAAGGATGAAAACTGCTATCCAATGGTAGCGCCTGGTAAGAGTAACGCCCAGATGTTTGGTTTACCGAAGCCAGCACCAAAAACCGCAGTTGAGCCAGTTTACTGCAACCATTGTGGTACAAAAAACCCACCCAGTCATAATTTCTGTGCTGAGTGCGGGAATAAGTTGTAAGTCATATAATCAGAATCAGATCCCTGATTTCTGCAAGAAGTCGGGGATATTGTGTGAAAATCACCTTCTAGATTGGGATATAGCTTTTGAGTTTAGCTAAAATCTTTTTGATGTTAAAAACATAACTTCTGTGTGCAAATGTATGAAAAAAAGTAACAGTCTCTGTGATTTTATGCAATGATTTGGGAATCTAAATAATAGTCTGTCAAAAGGATCATCATGTCTAAAAGTGAGTTGGTTAAAAGCAAAATCAAAACTCCAGTTAAACTAGAACCAGAAGTAGCGATCGCCATTATCGGACTTTTTTCCGCTTCTGGTGAGGATGAAGGTATTATTACCCCCGAAGAATACCCCTTACCAGAAATGTTAGAAGGTATTGAACTGTTTGCAAGTTACTCTGAGGAAGACTTTGATAAGTTAACAGCAAAAGTCAACACCTTGATAGAGGAAGAAAAAGTAGAGAATTTAATTCCTAGTGCGATCGCATCCTTAACAAAAAAGAGTTATCGTGAAACTGCCTATATCACAGCTATTTTGATCCTGGGAATGGAAGAAGACATACCCGAATCAGAAGAAGATTATCTCTTTGAACTTCAGGAAGCATTAAAAATTTCCGATGAGCGAGCAGAAGAACTGATAGACGAAATTTTTGAAGAATATGAAGAAGAAGAGGAGGAAGAAGAATAATTATTGGTTTGTTTTTTGAATATCCCCCTCTTTTCCAAGAATTAGGTCATTTAGCTCTTTAGTTTGCAGTTTTCACATAAATAAGTTAATTTAGCTCATGAGTAGCAAATTTTAGGCGATCATGGGCTTTTTAAGTAGTAATTCAGCTACGCAAAGTACAGCAGAATTCAGGAGTCGTAGGGGCGAAGTAGGGGCGAAGCATTCGGAAAATAACCTGTGATAAAAATAGTCAGGAGTAAAACAGGCTTTGTGTATAGGTTTCAATTGAGATTCTGTGCCTCATTGATCTGTAATCTGCTGTAAGTTACAACATTAGGATTACATTTAGCCAAAATAAAATGATTCACAAAAAAATATCTATTAGCTTGATGCTGTTATTTATCGGTGTTCAAATTAATGTTAACCAGCACATAGCTCAAGCACAAACCCCAACAGCACCAGCAACTAGCACAAAATATACTTGTTCTGTTCAAATAGAATCATCTATAGATGCTGTAATTAATCGTCCTATATTTAAGAGAATGCGTTGGGGAATTTTAATCAAACCCCTATCATCTCCACAAACTCTTTACAGTCGAGATCCAGAAAAATATTTTATTCCTGCTTCTAATACTAAACTTTTCACAACAGCAGCCGCATTGCAGAAACTAGGGGCAAATTTTCGCATTCGTACCTCTGTTTATCAAGACAGTGAAGGTATTTTGCGGGTTGTTGGTAGAGGAGATCCAAGTTTTAAAAATGAGCAATTAACAATATTAGCCAAGCAATTATATCAAAAAGGTATTCGGGAAATTAATCAATTAATTGCTGATGATAGTTATTTTCAAGGTGAGGTAGTTCATCCTAGTTGGCAATGGGAAGATGTACAATCTTATTATGGCGCACCTGTCAATAGTTTAATTGTTAATGAAAATACTTCTGTTATAACTTTTTTGCCTCAAGAAATTGGAAAACCTTTAAAAATTAAATGGTCTAATCCTCTGGATGCTTATAATTGGCAGATTGAAAATAATGCAATTACTACTCCAGAAAATGAACCGGGTGATGTGGAAGTTTACCGAGATTTAAAAGGTCAGATTTTAAGAATCACAGGAAAATTGCCTGTAAACTCAGAACCAGATATTACAGCTATAGCGGTATTTGATCCTGCTCAAAATTTCTTGCAAAATTTCCGTTTAACTTTAACAAAATCAGGAATAAAAGTTAACCGGACATCTGTTAATAATGGTGGTAATAATGAACAAGAAATAGCCGCTGTTGAATCTCCGCCGCTATCTGAATTATTAGTAGAAACAAATGTCAATAGTAATAATTTGTATACTGAAGTCTTACTCAGAAGTTTAGCTGATAAACAGCAATTAGCCAAAAATAAAAATACTGCTGATTTAGGATTGCAAGCTTTAAAAAATACGTTAACTGAATTAGGAATTGAACCGAATAGCTATAAGATTGTAGATGGTTCTGGGTTATCTCGTAAAAATTTAATTAGTCCAGAAGCTTTGGTACAACTTTTGCAAGTGATGAGTAAATCTTCCCAAGCAGAAGTATTTCGTGCTTCTTTACCTGTTGCTGGTGTTAGTGGTACTTTAAAAAATCGTTTTCTGAATACATCTGCTCAAGGAATTGTCCAAGCAAAAACAGGTACTATGATGGGTGTGGTTTCTTTATCTGGATATGTCAATGTTCCTAATTATGAAACTTTGGTTTTTAGTATTATGGTAAATCAGTCTGAACAACCTGCAAGTGTGGTGAGAAAAGCAATGGATGAAATTGTTGTGTTATTAACGCAGTTGAAGAGAGATCAACTTTGTTAGCTATCCGCCAACATAATAAGTTCTACTACAATTGTTTACAAAAGCCAATCAATATAGTTGCTGTTTCCGGTTTAGGGACTAGTCCTAGTTGCGTTCATATTGATGAAGTGGCTAGACAAATGTCTATGGCATATCAAAATTTTCTTTTCAGTCTTCCACCCTTCCAGAATTATTGTCAACAACCAAGTCAGGATTTACTAACAATTTCTTAAAATTAATAAAAATAAAGTTTTCTTAAATTCCGCAATTGCCACAAAGACATTCGGAAAATACTGGTTTATTCTTGAATTATAAAGGTATTAGTAGTGGAAATTTATTTATCAAATAATTTTTTTAAATAAAATGCCAACTACTCCTGAAGCAATTTTATAATATTTTGTTCCACCTATGGCTCTCGAACACACAAAAATTAAATTTCCTCTTTGGGATTATTTGAACCAGCCCTTATTTGGTCGTGATACTAAATTTATCTGGAATCCTCGTCAGTTTGCGCTAATATGGAGGGTTCAACTTTTAGAACGGTGTTTGGCTAAACATTCCGATGCCAAAGGACCTCAACAGTCTTAGTTTACAGGTGACAAATGACAGGTTACACTGAAAAGCGATAACTGATAACTGTTTATGCCTCGTGTTCTCACGAGGCTTTTTCCATCCATTCGCTGAGAATTAAGAAACTGATTCCTGTGCTAAACTCACGTATTACTCAGATGTCGCCTTTTTGCTGTTATGCGGAATAGGTAAAATATTTGCTTTTGTCATCAAGCTAAATTGCTATGACAGTAGATTGCAGATCAATGAGGCACAGAATCTCAATTGAAACCTAGATACAAAGCCAGTTTTACTCCTGACTCCTGACTCCTTTACGGGCGTTCGCGAAGCGTGCTGGAAGCATCAGCATTCGGGCGATAAATTATCAATTTTTATCACAGGTTATTTTCCTGTAAGGGCGAAGCATTCGGGCGATAAATTATCAATTTTTATCACAGGTTATTTT